>CAUQTR010000220.1:0-4427 GCA_963521045.1 uncultured Actinotalea sp. | reverse complement strand
GAGTGATGCCGCTCACCTCGTGGGGCCGCGCGGCAGGTGCCGTCGCGGCCCTCGGCGCCACCGGCCTCGCCTACGCGACCCTCGAGGCGCGCTGGTTCACGCTGCGGCGGGTCACCGTGCCGGTGCTCGCGCCGGGGGCCCCGGAGATCCGGGTGCTGCACCTCAGCGACCTGCACCTCGTGCCGGGCCAGGACCGTAAGGTCGCCTGGGTCCGCTCGTTGGCGTCGTTGGACCCGCACCTCGTGGTCGACACCGGCGACAACATGGCGCACCTCGACGCCCTGCCGCCGCTCCTGCACGCGCTCGAGCCGCTCCTCGAGCGGCCCGGCGCGTTCGTCATGGGCTCGAACGACTACTACGCGCCCGCGCCCAAGAACCCCGCGCGCTACCTGCGTCGCGACCCGCGCGGGGGCACGTCCCGGCCACCCGTCCGGCTCCCCGCCGGCGAGCTGGGGGCGGCCCTGCGCAGCGCAGGGTGGAAGGACCTCACCAACCGGCGCGACGCCGTGGAGGTGGCGGGGCACCACGTGACGCTGGTCGGGGTCGACGACCCGCACCTCGACCGGGACCGCTTCCCGAACGCGACGCGCAGCCACCGCTCGTCGACCGATCTGCGGCTCGCGGTGACCCACGCGCCCTACCGCCGGGTGCTGGACGTCATGCACGCGGACGGCGCCGACCTCGTGCTCGCCGGGCACACCCATGGCGGGCAGCTGTGCCTGCCCGTCGTCGGCGCGCTCGTGACGAACTGCGACCTCGATCGCGGCCGCGCCAAGGGCCTGCACGGCTGGCCGGGCCCCCGGCCGGACCGCGCAGGCGGCGCGGACTCCACCTGGCTGCACGTCTCGGCCGGTCTCGGCACCTCGCCGTACGCCCCGGTCCGCTTCGCCTGCCGCCCCGAGGCCACGCTGCTCACCCTCGTCCCCCGGGAGAGCTGAGCCGGTTTCTCGGGGGACCTCCGGCTGGGCTATCCTTGTCAGGCTCCACCGGGGTGTGGCGCAGCTTGGTAGCGCGCTTCGTTCGGGACGAAGAGGGCGCAGGTTCAAATCCTGTCACCCCGACCGTGTGAGATGACGCCCCTGGCCAGCGGAGACGCCGGCCAGGGGCGTTTGCGCGCCCGTGACCGCGTGCACCCCTCTGGGTCTTTGGTCCTCTCACCGACGACGGTTCCCGTCCGATGGGTCGGCGCCAGCGCCCGCCCGGACGAGGAGAGCACCATGACCGACGACCAGCCCACCCGGGTCACCTCCGGGCCCCGCACCACCATCCTCGGGCGGGCCTCGCTGTTGACGAAGCTGGTCAGTCTCGTCGCTCTCCTGTCGCTGTTCACCGTCGGTGTGGGCGCGTTCGCCTCGACGGAGATCAACCGGCTCAAGGAGGCAGCCGCCGAGCTCGCGACGACGCAGGCGGCCGTCACCCAGTCCCTCGCCGCGCTGAAGGACGCCCTGTGGAACGTGCGCAGCGACGCCAACCTCATGGCGGCCTACGTCGGGGCCGACAACGAGGCGCAGCTCGACAAGCTGCACGCGTCGTACGACGGCTTCGACGCGGCCGCCGCGGACTTCGCAGCAACCTTCACCGAGGCGTACGGGGACGTGCCCGTCGGCTGGGAGGCCTTCACCTCCACCTACGCCGCCTACCGGCCGCTGATCGACGGCGAGTTCCTCGAGGCCGCGCTCGCCGACGACGGCGTCGCATGGGCCGAGGCACGCCGCACGAGCGGCCTGGCCGAGACGGGGGCCGCCCTCGTGGGGGCCCTGACCGAGGTGGGCGACGAGGTCACCGCCGCGGCTCAGCAGGCCAACGACGAGGGCGCTGCGCGTGCCCAGCAGGCCCTCCTGGTGGTCATGGCGACGGTCGTGGTCGGCGTCGCGGTCAGCGCCGTCCTCGGCATCGCGCTCGCGCGGTCCATCCGCAGGCCGATCATGGAGGTCAAGCGCGCTGCCGACGCGATGGCCGGCGGAGACCTCACCGTCGAGCCGGAGGTCCGGTCCAAGGACGAGATCGGCCAGATGGCCGCGAGCCTCGTCGCCGCCCAGGGCGCTCTGCGCGAGCTCGTCGCGACCGTCGTCGACTCCGCGGCCCTCGTGGCGTCGTCGGCCGAGGAGCTCTCGGCCGCCAACCAGCAGGTCACGGCGGGGGCCGGCGAGGCGAGCGCGCAGAGCGGCGTCGCCGCCGCTGCCGCCGAGCAGGTGAGCCGCAACGTGCAGACGGTCGCGGCGGGCGCCGAGCAGATGGGCGCGTCGATCCGTGAGATCGCGCTGAACGCGAACGAGGCGGCGAAGGTGGCCGCGCAGGCGGTGCGGTCCTCGCACACGACGGCCGCCACGGTGAGCGCTCTGGGCGAGAGCGCCAAGGAGATCGGCAACGTGGTGAAGGTCATCACCTCGATCGCCGAGCAGACGAACCTGCTCGCCCTCAACGCGACGATCGAGGCCGCGCGCGCCGGCGAGGCCGGCAAGGGCTTCGCCGTCGTCGCCGGCGAGGTCAAGGACCTGGCCCAGGAGTCCGCGCGGGCCGCGGAGGACATCGCTGCGCGGATCGCGGGCAACCAGGCGCAGACGGCCTCGGCCGTGGCGGCGATCGACGAGATCTCGCAGATCATCGCGTCGATCAACGACTACCAGCTGACGATCGCGAGCGCGGTCGAGGAGCAGACGGCGACGACGAACGAGATGAGCCGTGGCGTGGGCGAGGCCGCGACCGGGTCCGGCGAGATCGCCGCGAGCCTCACGGGCATCGCGGCGGCGGCGTCGATGTCGAGCGAGGTCCTCGTCCAGATCGGGTCGTCCACCGACGAGCTCGCCCGGATGGCCTCCGAGCTGCGGACCCGCGTGGAGGCGTTCACCTACTGAGGCCCTTCGGCGTCGCCCCGGGCCGACTCGCCGCTAGGGTCGCGGCATGCCGGTGCCCGACTTCGTCCGCGACCTGCGTGCCCGCGTCGGCACCGACCCCCTGTGGCTGTCAGGCGTCTCGGGCGTCGTGCTCGACGACGCCGGGCGCCTGCTCCTCGGGCGCCGCGCGGACTCCGGCCGGTGGGCGGTGGTCAGCGGGATCATCGACCCCGGCGAGGAGCCCGCCGTGGCGGTCGTCCGCGAGGTGCGCGAGGAGACCGGCGTCGAGGCCGAGGTCGTGGCCCTCACCGCGGTGTCGACCACGCCGCCGATGACCTACGCGAACGGGGACCGGGCCCAGTACCTCGACCTGTGCTTCTGGTGCCGAGCGGTCGGCGGCGAGGCGCGCGTGGCCGACGACGAGTCGCTCGAGGTCGCGTGGTTCGCGCGGGACGCGCTCCCGGAGGACCTCACCGACACCTCGGTCGCGCGCATCGCGCGCACGCTCACATTCGTCGCGGCCGCAGGCCGGGGCGAGGCGCCGCCACCCTGGTTCGCACGCTGAGGTCCGCGCCGGGCCTGACGGCCGGCGCGACCCTCACGACCAGCGGAAGAACCGCGCGGCGAGCGGCACGCACACCAGGGTCCACCCGGTCATGACGAGGAGCTCGAGCGCCGGGAGCCCGGTGCCGTACCAGGCGGTCGCCATCGCCTGCGACGCCGCCCCCACGGGCGTCCACGCGCTGACGGTCTGCACCACGTCGGGCATGAGCGGCAGGGGCAACCACACCCCGGCGAAGAACATCGAGGCGACCCAGGCGACCATGCCGGCGGCCGTCGCGGCACCGGCCGTCCGCGCACGTGCCGCGATGAGGGAGCCGAGCGCGAGCGCCGACGTCGCAGCGAGCACGAAGACGGCGACCACGAGCGCCGGCCGTCGGGGCAGGCCGACGTCCACGACGACGACCCCGAGGACGACGGCGAGCACGGCGGCGACGAGCATCGACCCGAGCGCCACGGCGAGCTGAGCGACGAGCACGCGCGAGGCACCCAGGGGCGTCGTCGACAGGCGGCGCAGCACGCCCTTGTCCCGGTAGGTCCCGAGCACCGTGGGGAACGTCGAGAGCGCCGCGGTGCCGATGGCGAGCGTCAGGGTGATCGGTGCGTACATCGTGATGCCGGTGACGCCGCGCAGCGCCGGGTCCGCGGGGTCGATGGGCTCGTCGGCCCAGGGCATGACGAGCCCGAGCGCAACGAGGAGGACGGCGGGGAAGAGCAGACCGAAGAACGCGGTGCCGCGCTCGCGCAGCAGGAGGCGGGCCTCGACGGCCGTCAGGCGGAGCAGGACGTGCGGGGCGCGGGCCGTGCCGGACGCGGCACGGGCGGTCGTGGTGGACATCAGACCTCCAGGGGCCGGGCGGTGAGGGAGACGAATGCGTCCTCGAGCGACCCGCGCTCGAGCTGGAGGTCCGCGGCGCGCAGGTCCGCCGCGCTGAGCGCCGTCAGCAGGTCCTGCACCACGCGCTCGCCCCCGCGCACCTCGTACCGGCCGTCCTCGGACGGCTCGGACACGACGGCGCCGTCGCCGGCGGC
>CAUQTR010000219.1:0-4437 GCA_963521045.1 uncultured Actinotalea sp. | reverse complement strand
CCGGGACCTCGAGCGCGGCGCCGACCGCGCTGCCGAGGGCGTGGCGGAGCTGCGGGAGTGGATCGCCGGCACCTACCTGCCCGCCTGCGAGGCGACGCCGGACGGCGTGGGCCGGGACCGCTACCTGCTCGGTGCCCGGGCGGCCACGGGTGCGCTGGTCGACGCCGACGAGGCGTACGCCTGGGGCTGGGCGGAGCTCGCCCGCATCGAGGAGGAGATGCGCGTCGAGGCCCGGCGGGTGCTGCCGGGCGCGACACCCACGCAGGCCCTCGCGCACCTCGACGTCCACGGCGAGGCGGTGGAGGGCGTCGAGCAGGTGCGCCAGTGGCTCCAGCAGCTCATGGAACGCGCGGTCGACGAGCTCGACGGCACGGTCGTCGACGTGCCCGAGCCGGTCCGGCGCGTCGAGGCGATGATCGCCCCGCCCGGGGCGGCCGCCGCCCCCTACTACACGCGGCCCTCGCTCGACTTCCGCCGGCCGGGCCGGACGTGGCTGCCGACCCTCGGTCGCACCCGGTTCCCGACCTGGGACCTCATCAGCACCTGGTACCACGAGGGCGTCCCCGGGCACCATCTGCAGCTCGGCCGCTGGGCGCACCGCGCCGGTGAGCTGTCGCGCTACCAGGTGAGCCTCGGCTCGGTGCCCGCCACGACCGAGGGCTGGGCCCTGTACGCCGAGCGGCTCATGGACGAGCTCGGTCACCTCACGGGACCGGGCGCGCGCCTCGGGTACCTCGACGGGCAGCGGATGCGCGCTGTGCGGGTGGTCGTGGACATCGGCATGCACCTGGGGCTCGCCATCCCGCCCGGCGCCCCCTTCCGGCCGGGCGAGCGCTGGACGGCCGGGCTCGGCGAGGAGTTCTTCGCCGAGCGGAGCGGGTCGCCGGCCGCCTTCGTGACCAGCGAGATCGTCCGCTACCTCGGCTGGCCGGGCCAGGCGATCAGCTACAAGCTCGGGGAACGGGCGTGGCTGGCCGGCCGGGCCGCTGCCCGCGCCCGGCGTGAGCGGGCCGGCGAGGCGTTCGACCTGCGGGCGTGGCACAACGCGGCCCTCTCCCTGGGCTCGCTGGGCCTGGACGACCTGGAGCGGGAGCTCTCGGCGCTCTGACGGGTGGCGGGACGCGGGCCTCCCGCTCAAGGTGGAGGCATGACCTCACCGCGCGATCCCGCGACGCCGCAGCGTGCGCCGCACCACGTCGTCGTCGTCGGGTCCGGCTTCGGCGGCCTGTTCACGACCAAGGCCCTCGCGCGCGACGACGTGCGCGTCACCGTCGTCGCGAGCACCGGCCACCACCTGTTCCAGCCGCTGCTCTACCAGGTCGCGACCGGGGTCCTGTCGGAGGGCGAGGTCGCGCCCGCCACGCGTGAGGTGCTCCGGCACCAGCGCAACGCCCGGGTGCTCCTCGGGACCGTGACCGACGTCGACCTCGCGTCGCGGACGGTCACGAGCGTGCACCCGGCCGGCGAGCACCGGCTGACGTACGACTCACTCGTCGTGGCGGCCGGCGCCGGTCAGTCCTACTTCGGCCGCGACGAGTTCGCGCGGTACGCCCCCGGCATGAAGAGCATCGACGACGCGCTCGAGCTCCGCGGCCGCATCTTCGGCGCCTTCGAGCTCGCCGAGCTGGCGCGGGACCCGGCGGAGCGGGCCGCCCTCCTGACGTTCGTGGTGGTCGGCGCGGGCCCGACGGGCGTCGAGATGGCCGGGCAGATCGCCGAGCTCGCCCACCGGTCCCTGCGCTCCGACTTCCGGAGCATCGATCCCCGCTCGTCGCGGATCGTGCTGCTCGACGCGGCGCCCACGCTGCTCGGGGGCTTCAGCGACAAGCTCAGCCGCGCGGCGCGTGACCAGCTCGAGCGGCTGGGCATCGAGGTCCGGCTCGGCGAGAAGGTCGTCGGCGTGGACGCGGACGGTGTGGACCTCGAGGACGCCGTCCGGGCCACCGGCCGGATCGAGAGCCGCACCAAGGTGTGGGCCGCGGGTGTGGCGGCCGCGCCGATCGGCCGGAGGCTCGCCGAGCAGTCCGGCGCGGGGGTGGACCGCGCCGGCCGCGTCGAGGTCCTGCCCGACTGCACCCTGCCCGGCCACCCCGAGGTGTTCGTGATCGGCGACATGATGGCGCTCGACCGGCTGCCCGGCGTCGCCCAGGTGGCGATGCAGAGCGGGCAGCACGCCGCCGACCAGATCCGCCGCCGGCTGCACGGCGAACCGGCCGGGCAGCCGTTCCGGTTCCGCGACAAGGGCAGCATGGCCACCGTCTCGCGGTTCCACGCGGTCGCCACCGTCGGGCGGCTCGAGGTCGCCGGCTTCGTCGCGTGGCTGCTGTGGCTCGGCGTGCACCTCGTCTACCTCATCGGCTTCAAGAACCGCGTGACCACTCTCATGCACTGGGTGGTGAGCTTCGTCGGCAGCGGTCGGTCGGAGCGCACCGCCACTCTCCAGCAGGTCCGTGCACGCACGGCGCTGCTCGACCAGGACGCCCGCGCCCGTGAGGTGCGGGCGCCCGCACAGGAACCCGCGATCCGGGAGGAGGAGTGAGATGCCCAAGACCACCAGGCGAGGCACCGCGAAGCAGAGCGAGCTCCCCGCGACGCTGCGCCGCTCGGAGGAGAAGGCGCAGCGCACGTTCGCCAAGGCCCACGACGCCGCCGCCGACGAGTACGGCGACGCGGAGCGGGCCCACCGCGTCGCGTACGCGGCGCTCAAGCACTCGTACGAGAAGGTCGGCGACCACTGGGAGGCGAAGGACGAGAAGGGCCCGTCCGACGCCCGGGCCGCCGGCGGCCGCGGTACCCGCGCCGAGACGGCCGGGGGCGTCGACGCCCATGCCTCCAAGCAGCACCTGTACGACCTCGCGAAGCGGCTCGACGTGCCGGGTCGCTCGCGGATGTCCAAGGCGGAGCTGGTCGAGGCGCTGCAGAAGGAGAACGCCCGGCGCACCCGGCGCGCGGGCTGACGCGCCGACCGACGCCCCCGACTCCGGCATCATGGCCCGCAGGCCGCGGCCGCCCGTGGGCGGGCCCGGTGCGGCACACGGCGTGCCGGCGACGACGGGAGCGGTCCGGTGGGTGTGGTCGACAACGCGGTGTACCTCGACGGGCGCCGGCATGCGGAGCCCGAGGGCCTCGAGCAGACCTTCGAGACCCTGCACGAGACGGGCGGGATGGCCTGGATCGGGCTGTACCGGCCGGACCACGCCGAGATCGCGTCGGTGGCCGAGGAGTTCGACATCCACGCGCTCGCGGTCGAGGACACGATCAAGGCGCACCAGCGGCCGAAGCTCGAGCGGTACGGGGACGTGCTCTTCACGGTCCTGCGGCCCGCGCGCTACCTGGACGACGAGGAGCGGGTCGAGTTCGGGGAGCTGCACATCTTCTGCGCACCCGGAGTCGTGGTCACGGTGCGGCACGCCGAGTCGCCCGACCTGGGCCGGGTACGACGGCGCATGGAGGCCTCCCCCGATCTGCTGCGCCTGGGCCCCGAGGCGGTGCTCTACGCGATCCTCGACGAGGTCGTCGACGAGTACGGTCCCGTCGTCGCGGGCCTCGAGAACGACATCGACGAGATCGAGGACCAGCTGTTCGCCGGCGACCAGGCCGTCTCGCGCCGCATCTACGAGCTGCTGCGCGAGGTGATGGGGTTCCAGAAGGCCACGCACCCGCTGCTCGGCATGCTCGCCGCCCTCGAGGCCGGTGCGGACACCTACGGTGTCGACGAGGAGCTGCGCCGCCACCTGCGGGACGTCCAGGACCACGTCGTGCGCGTCGTGGAGCGGGCGGACGCCTACCGGGCCATCCTCCAGAACGCCCTGTCCGTCAACGCGACCATCGTGACCGAGCGGCAGAACGAGGAGGTGCGCGCCATGACGGCGGCGAGCCTCGTCCAGAACGAGGAGGTCAAGAAGATCTCGGCCTGGGCCGCCATCCTCTTCGCGCCGACCCTGGTGGGCACGGTCTACGGCATGAACTTCGAGCACATGCCCGAGCTGGCGTGGCGCTGGGGCTACCCGGCAGCCGTGGCGCTCATGGTGATCGGGGGCGTGGCTCTCTACCGGGTGTTCCGCTCCCGCCGGTGGCTCTGACGGCAGGTCCTCGTCGACGCCACGTCGTACTCTCGTCACCGTCCCGTGTCCGGGCCGTTATCGATTCGTGACCAACGGCGGGCGCGGTTCGCCCGTCGGGCTGCCCAACGCGTGACGCGGTACGTGTGGGGATTGTGTGAACACCGGCGGCCACATTCGTCGGATGAGCCGTCGGCATGTGCCAATGGACCCCGGCCCGCGCTCCCCCGGCGTGGGCCGCAGCCCTGCCCAGGTGAGCGCACTCGTGCCCGCCGGCGGATGCGCTGCCCATCGACTCGCCCCACGAACGAGGTCCCCAGCGTTGCAGCACGAGCCCCAGCAGCCGGCCACGCGGTCCGCGTCCCCGACCCCTGGG
>CAUQTR010000218.1:0-4448 GCA_963521045.1 uncultured Actinotalea sp. | reverse complement strand
GCCCCAGGGTCGCGAGCGCGACGGCCGCCGGCCGGTCGAGGCTGCCGTCCGCACGCGGGATCGGGTCGCCGTGGGGGTCACGCACCGGGTGGCCGAGGAGCGCGTCCAGACGGTCGACGAACCGGTCCGACACGGCATGCTCGAGCACCTCGGCCTCGTCGTGCACCTCGTCCCAGCCGTAGCCCAGGTGGTCGACGAGCCACGTCTCGACGAGGCGGTGGCGACGGACCATGGCCACCGCGAGCTCCTGGCCGTCCGCCGTGAGGCGCACCGCGCCGTACCGCTCGTGCTCGACCCAGCCCCGCGCCACGAGCCGGACCAGCGTCTCGGACACCGACGGCGCGCCGATGCCCAGCCGCTGCGCGAGCATCGACGTCGTCACGGGCTCGTCGGACCACTCCTGCAGGTTCCAGACGACCTTGAGGTAGTCCTCCGCGACCGGGGTGAGACCGGGCGGCCGCCGCCGTGGGCCTCTCATGCCGCCGCCAGCCGGCGGGTGCGGACCTGTGAGGCCGCCCACGCGACGGCGAACGCGATGCCCTGGCACACGACCACGAGGCCGGCCGAGGCGGCGTCGAGCAGGTAGCTGCTCCAGATGCCCACCACGGCGCACCCGGCCGCGATGAGCGGCGCCACGACGAGCATCCGGTCGATCCGGTCGGTGAGCAGGTAGGCCGTGGCGCCGGGCGTGATGAGCATCGCGACCGCGAGGACCACGCCGACCGCCTGCAGCGCGACGACGACGGTGAGCGCGAGGAGGCCGAGCAGCAGCACCCCCGTACGCCGCACGGACATGCCCACCACGTGCGCATGCACACGGTCGAACGCGTAGAGCGTGAAGTCGCGGCGGAGCAGCACCAGCACGGTGAATGCGACGGCCGCGAGCACGAGCACCTGGGCGATGTCGGCGTCGGAGACGCCCAGCACGTTGCCGAACAGGATGTGGCTGAGGTCGATCTGGCTGGGCGTCGTGGAGACGAGCACCACGCCGACCGCGAACACGGTCGTGAAGACGACGCCGATCGCCGCGTCCTCGCGCAGCCGGGTGGACTCGCGCACGGACCCGATGAGCGCGACGGCCCCGACGCCGAAGACGAACGCCCCGACGGCGAACGGCGCCCCGACGAGGTAGGACAGGACGACCCCGGGCAGCACGGCGTGCGAGACCGCGTCGCCCATGAGCGACCAGCCCAGGAGCACGAGCCAGCAGCTGAGCAGCGCGCAGACGACGGAGGCGACGAGCGTCACGACCAGGGCGCGCTGCATGAACTCGAACTGCCACGGCTCGGCCAGCAGCTCCCACCAGGTCATCGCGCGCCCCCCACGGCGTCGGTCCCCACGGCACCCGGCCCGACGTCGTCGGCCCCGGCAGGTTCCAGCCCGAACGCGCGCGCCAGGTTGGCCGGCGTGACGACGTCGGCCGTCGGGCCCGACGCGAGCACCGTGCGGTGCAGCAGCACCGACGTGCGGCACAGGTCGGGCAGCGTGCGCAGGTCGTGGGACGAGACGACGACGGTCGCCCCCTCGCCGACGAGCTCGTGGAGCACGGCGGTCACGGCGGCCGTGGAGACGACGTCGAGCCCGGTGAAGGGCTCGTCGAGCAGCAGCAGCTGCGCCTCCTGGGCGAGCGCACGGGCGAGCAGGACGCGCTGGCGCTGACCACCCGAGAGACGCCCGATCTGCCGCCCCGCGAGCTCCGTCAGGCCCACGCGGTCGAGCGCGGCCGCGACCGCGGCACGGTCGGCGGGCCGGGCGCGACGTCGCCACCCCATCCGGTGGTAGCGCCCCATGAGCACGACGTCGTCGACGACCACGGGGAAGTCCCGGTCGATCTGGTCCACCTGCGGCACGTAGCCGACGAGGCCGTCCCGCCGCGCGTCGTCCGGGCTGCGCCCCAGCACGCGCACGGTCCCCCTGCGGGGACGCACGAGGCCGGCGCACGCCTGCAGGAGCGTCGACTTGCCGGACCCGTTCATGCCGACGAGGCCGCACGCCTGCCCCGCCTCGACCGTCACCGAGACGGCGTCGAGGGCGAGCACCTCGCGGTAGCGCACCGTGAGGTCCCGGACCTCGAGCGCGACGCCGCTCACGACTCCGCCCCCGTGAGCCCGGCGACGAGCACGTCGACGTCGTGCCGAAGCAGGTCGAGGTAGGTCGGCACGGGACCGTCCGGGCCGGACAACGAGTCGACGTAGAGCGTCCCGCCGAACCGCGCACCCGTCTCGCGCGCGACCTGCTGCTGCCCGGTGGGCGAGACGGTCGACTCGCAGAAGACGGCGGGCACGCGGGAGTCCCGGACCCGCCGGATCACCGCCGCGACCTGCCGCGGGGTGCCCTGCCGCTCCGCGTTGACCGGCCACAGGAACGCCTCCTCGAGGTCGGCGTCACGCGCCAGGTAGCTGAACGCGCCCTCGCACGTCACGAGGAGCCGCTGCTCGTCGGCGAGCGCGTCGAGCCGCCCGACGAGCTCGGCGTCGAGCGCCTCGAGCTCGGCCGCGTACGCGGCGGCACGGTCGGCGAAGGCGTCCGCGCGGGCCGGCACGAGCTCGCTGAGCGCGTCCGCGACCGCCCGGACGTACACCGTCCCGCCCGCGGGCGACATCCAGGCGTGGGGGTTCGCGTGCTCGCTCCCCGCGATCGGGAGCGGCTCGAGGTCGTCAGTGAGCAGCACCGTCGGCAGCTCGAGGGGGGTGACCAACCCGTCGAGCCACGCCTCGAGCCCGAGCCCGTTGGCGAGCAGCAGGTCCGCTCCGGCGGCGCGCCGCAGGTCGTCCGGCGTCGGCTCGTACCCGTGGATCTCCGTGCCCACACCCGTGAGCGACTCGACGCGCACGTCCGGCCCTGCCACGACCCCGGCGATGTCGGCGAGCACCGTGAACGTCGTCAGCACCACGGGCCGGTCGTCGCCGGGTACGGGCACCTGCGGCACGGAGCCGGCGGGCGCGGTGCACCCCGCGAGGAGCAGCCCGGCGGCGACCCCAGCCAGGAGCCGGGCGCCGCGGCGCCACCGGTCCGGAGTTTTCGGCACACCGAACCCTAGGCCGCGTCGGTGGGCCGCGACCAGCGGCGGCCCGCCCGGTGCGTCCGCCGGCCCGTCAGCGCCCGAGGACGAGGAGCATCTCGACGGCACCTGTGGGATCCGCCGTCACGAAGCCGAGGTCCGGTGCCTGGAGGCCGAAGTCCTCGAGCGTGACCGGCACCTGGCCGGCCACCTCGACACCGGCGGCGGTGCGCTGCACCTGGAGCTGGGCCGTGACCGGCTGGCTCACGCCGTGGAACGTGAGGGTCCCGGGGGCCGCGACGGCCACCGGGCCGGTGCTCGTGGCGACGGCCGTGACGTCGACGGGTCCGGTGAGGACGAAGGTCGCCTCCGGGAAGGTCGTCGTGTCCAGGGCGCGCCGGAAGAACGCGTCGCGCGCGGACTCGTCCGTGGCGATGGAGGCGGTGCCCACGGTGACCGTCGCCTCGGTGAGCTGGCCGCCCGTGATCGCGAGCGAGCCGGTGACCTGGTCGGTCCGCCCGACCACGGTGACCGCCTCCCCGGAGAGCACCTCCCCGAGGCGGTAGCCGGCCGCGGAACCGGCGCCCACCTGCCAGACGCCCTCGACGTCGAGCGGCGGGAGCGGCGCGTCCGGGTCGATGCTGGGGCTCGCCGTCGGCGTGCTCAGCGTGAGCGGCGCGCGGGCCTCTGGGGCGAGCAGCCGCGCGTACAGCCATGGTCCGCCGACGATCAGCCCGACGGCGACCACGACCGTGACCAGCGTGATCACGAGCCAGCGCCGCCGGTGCTCGGGCGGCAGGTGCGGTGCCGGCGGGGCCGGGCTGTGCTGCGCGTGCGGCGTCGTCGTCATGCGTCGCCCCCCGGACGCCGCAGCACGACGGCGAGCACCACACCGCCGACGGCGACGACGACCAGGCCCGCGACCAGCCAGCGCACAGGGTCCGTCACCGCGTCGAGATCCTCGCCGTCCGGTCGCGCGACGGCCGGCGGCGGCGCCGACGGGGTCGCCGACGGGGTCGCCGCGTCCGGGGACGCCGACGCTGCCGGGTCGGGCGTCTCGGTGGGCGTGGTGGTCTCCGCGGGGGTGGGGTTGTCCACGGGGTCGGCCGGGGGCGCGAGCGTGAACCCGAGGGTGCCGGTGAGCACGTGCCCGTCCGACGACGGCGCCTGCCACGTGATCGTGTAGTCCCCGGCAGGCATGCCCGGACGCAGCTGCTGCGTCACCGTGGTGCCGGCGATCACCGCGTCACCCTCCCACCAGCTCGAGCCGTCGGCACCCGTGACCAGCGCGGCCGCACGGCCGGCCGCGAGCGGCTCCGCGGAGAAGGTGAGCACGACCTGTGTGGGCGCCGTCTCCAGCACGGAGCCGTCTGCCGGGTCCGAGGACACGAGCTGGTCGTGCGCCAGCGCCGGGGACGCGCCCGCGAGCGCGAGCGGTGCCAGGAAC
>CAUQTR010000217.1:0-4451 GCA_963521045.1 uncultured Actinotalea sp. | reverse complement strand
CCACCCCGCGGACGCGTGCAACCGCGGGCGCCGCCGCGTCACGGGCGCGCACCCCGGGCCGCCGGCGCCTCGTGGACTACCCGCGCCAGGGCAAGTCCGGTGTGCGCCGCTGGCTGCCGTCCTGGCGCCTGGTGCTCGGCTCCTTCCTCTTCGTCTGCGCGCTCGTCGTCGGCGGCTTCGTCTACCTGTACTCGACGACCGAGATCCCCCCGGCCGACTCGTTCGCCGAGGCGCAGACCACCACGGTCTTCTACGCCGACGGCACCACCGAGATGGGCACGTTCGCCGAGCAGAACCGCACGATCGTCGACGGCGCGACCATCCCCGAGCACGTCAAGCAGGCCGTGGTCGCCGCCGAGGACCGCTCGTTCTACGAGAACCCGGGGATCAACCCCGCGGGCATCGTGCGGGCGCTGTGGAACAACCTGCGTGGCGGCGACCAGCAGGGTGGCTCGTCGATCACGCAGCAGTACGCCGAGCGCTACTACTTCGGCGAGACGGTGAGCGACTACCGCGGCAAGCTCAAGGAGGCGCTGCTCGCGATCAAGCTGGACCGGGCGCAGGACAAGGACCAGATCCTGTCCACCTACCTCAACACGATCTACTTCGGCCGCGACTCCTACGGCATCGAGGAGGCCGCCCGCGCGTACTTCGGCGTGGGCGTGGCGGAGCTCGACGTCGCCCAGGCCGCCGTCATCGCCGGGATCATCCCCTCGCCCAACAACTGGGACCCGGCGGTGGACCCGGACAAGGCCGCCCAGCGCTGGGAGTACGTGGTCGACGGCATGGTCGAGACCGGCGCCCTGACCCAGGCGGAACGGGACGCGCTCGTGATGCCGCAGGTCATCGCGCACGCCCCGGCCGACACCTTCGCCGGACCGCAGGGCTACCTGCTCGACATGGTGCGGACCGAGATCGTCGACAGCGGCGCGATCACCCTCGACGAGCTGCGGATGAACGGCTACCGCGTCGTCACCACGATCGACCCGGGCCTCCAGCAGCTCACCCTCGACACCGTCGCGCAGCTGCCGGCGGACCGGGCGCCGAACCTGCGCGCCTCGATGGTGACGCTCAACCCCGCGGACGGCTCGATCGTCGCGCTCTACGCCGGTCCGGACTTCCTCACCCAGGGGCAGAACGACGTCACCCAGTCCCGGGCCCAGGCCGGCTCGACCTTCAAGCCGTTCACCCTGACCGCCTACCTCCAGAGCGGCGGCTCCCTGGAGTCGCGGTACCCCGGGGGCGACGACCTCGAGGTCGAGGGCTTCGACCGGCCGGTGACCAACTTCGGCAACGAGAGCTTCGGGCGGATCGACCTCGTCGAGGCCACCGCCAAGTCGGTCAACACCGTGTACGCGCAGCTCAACGTCGAGACAGGGCCGCCCGAGACGATCCGGGTCGCGCAGCAGGCGGGCATCTCGCCCGAGCACGCGTCCGAGGCCGTCCCCTCGAACGTGCTCGGCGTCTCCTCGGTCACGCCGCTCGAGCTGGCGACCGCGTACAACACGTTCGCCGCGCAGGGCGTGCGGCGCGACCCGTTCATCGTCCGTTCGGTGACCTACCCCGACGGGCGCGAGGCGTTCGTCGGCGGTGCGCCCGAGCAGCCCGTGTTCCCCGCGGACGTCATGGCGGACGTCACCTACGCGCTCACCCAGGTGGTCGAGGCGCCCGGTGCGACCGCGCGCAAGGCGCAGGACGTCGGGCACCCGGTCGCGGGCAAGACGGGCACGTCGACGGACAACAAGTCGGCCTGGTTCGTCGGCTTCACCCGCCACCTCACGACGGCGGTCGCGCTCTTCCAGCCGACGCCCGACGGCACCGGCGAGGAGGAGATCACGGACTTCGGCGGCTACCGGCAGATCACCGGCGGCTCCGTGCCGCTCGACCTGTGGACCTCCTACATGACGGCCGCGATGGCCGGCCGCGAGGTGCTCCCGTTCCCCGAGCGGGCCGACGTCGGCGAGCCGAACACGCCGCCGATGGTCGAGGTCCCGTCGGTCGTCGGCATGGCTGAGGGCGAGGCGCGCGGCGCGCTCGAGGCCGCCGGCTTCGGCGTCGGCGTCGAGCAGGCCAACGACGCGAGCGTGCCCGCCGGCACCGTCATCAGCCAGAGCCCGGGCGGCGGCTCGGAGGCGGAGCAGGGCAGCGGCGTGACGATCGTGGTCTCCGCCGGTCCGGGCACCGCCGCGGTGCCGGGCGTGGTCGGGCAGTCGTCGTCGGCCGCGCAGTCGACGCTCGCCGCGGCCGGGTTCGGCGTCGCGGTCCAGGAGGCCCAGAGCACGACCGTCCCGGCGGGCCAGGTGATCAGCCAGAGCCCGGGAGGCGGCAGCCAGGCGGCGCCGGGGACGACCGTGACGATCGTGGTGTCGACGGGCCCGCCGGAGGAGGAGCCGGACCCGGAGCCGGAGGAGACCACCGGCCCACCAGTCGTCCCGCCCGTGGTGCCGCCGCCGCCCGGCTGACGGGTGCGCGGGGCTGTCCCCAAGCGCCGTCGTGTGGTCGTGAGCCTTCCGGCGAGCCGGTAGCATGGGCGGCTGCTGCCCGGAGCCTTGCGGTGCCATCACCGCGCCTGGCCCGGGCACTGACGCACAACCCTCCTGTCACGGAGAGACCGTGACCGCTGAGTCCACAGGAGGTGGGTAGCTACATGCGTCGTTACGAGATGATGGTCATCCTCGACCCCGACATCGAGGAGCGCACCGTCGCCCCGTCCCTCGACAAGTACCTGTCCGTGGTCACCACGGCCGGTGGGTCGATCGACAAGGTCGACATCTGGGGCCGGCGTCGCCTGGCCTACGAGATCGCGAAGAAGGCCGAGGGCATCTACGCCGTCGTCGACTTCACCGCGGAGCCGGCGACCGCCAAGGAGCTGGACCGTCAGCTCGGCCTGAACGAGGCCGTGCTGCGCACGAAGGTCCTGCGCCCCGACGCCCACTGAGCGTCGGCCCCGGCCGCACGCACCGCGCGTCACGCGCACCACTGCTGAACCACCGCTGAACCTCCCCGAGACCAGCGGTACCACCGCACCACTGCCGAACCGATCGCACCGACACAGGGAGCTGGCATGGCTGGAGACACCGTCATCACGGTGGTCGGGAACCTCACCGGGGACCCGGAGCTGCGCTTCACCCCGTCCGGGGCGGCCGTCGCGAACTTCACGATCGCGTCGACCCCCCGGCAGTTCGACCGCCAGACCAACGAGTGGAAGGACGGCGACACGCTGTTCATGCGCTGCTCGATCTGGCGTGACGCTGCGGAGAACGTCGCCGAGTCCCTCACCAAGGGCACGGCCGTGATCGCCCAGGGCCGGCTCGTCCAGCGCTCGTACGAGACCCGCGAGGGCGAGAAGCGCACCGTGGTCGAGCTCCAGGTCGACGAGATCGGTCCGTCCCTGCGCCGCGCGTCGGCGAAGGTCACCCGGGCCCAGCGCTCGGGTGGTGGCGGCGGCTTCAGCGGCGGTGGCACCGGTGGCGGTGGCGGCGGCTCCCAGGGTGGCGGCGGCGGGTTCGACAACGACCCGTGGGCCACGCCCGCACCGTCGGCCGGTGGTTCGTTCTCGGACGAGCCCCCGTTCTGACACCCCAGTCCTGCCCCATCCCGGGTCGCGCGGCCTCACGGCCAGGCGGATCCGGGCTCCACAGCTGAAGGAGCACCACGATGGCGAAGCCCGTCGTCCGCAAGCCCAAGAAGAAGACCAACCCGCTCAAGGCCGCCAAGATCGACGTCGTCGACTACAAGGACACGGCCCTGCTGCGCAAGTTCATCTCCGACCGCGGGAAGATCCGCGCCCGTCGGGTCACCGGCGTGTCCACCCAGGAGCAGCGCGCGATCGCGCGGGCCGTCAAGAACGCGCGCGAGATGGCCCTGCTGCCGTACTCGAGCTCGGCTCGCTGAGAGAGGCTGACTCACATGGCAAAGCTCATCCTGACGCACGAGGTGACCGGCCTCGGCACTCCCGGTGACGTGGTCGAGGTGAAGGACGGGTACGCCCGCAACTTCCTCCTGCCGCGTGGCCTCGCGACCGGCTGGTCCAAGGGCGCCGAGAAGCAGATCGCCGGCATCCGCAAGGCCCGCAAGGCGCGCGAGATCGCGACGCTCGACGAGGCGAAGGCCGTGGCGGACTCGCTGCGCGCCAAGCCCGTGACGATCGCGGTCAAGGCCGGCGCGTCCGGCCGCCTGTTCGGCGCCGTGACGACGACGACGATCGCCGAGGCCGTCTCGGCCGCCGGCGGCCCGTCGATCGACAAGCGCAAGGTCGAGATCGGTCAGCCGATCAAGTCCGTCGGCACGTACCAGGTGCAGGTCCGCCTGCACGAGGACGTGTCCGCGCAGATCGACGTGCGGGTCGTCCCGCAGGCCTGATCCGCCGCAGCACGTACGAGGCCCGGTCCCCTCTGGGGGCCGGGCCTCGCTGCGTCACGGCCGGGCCCGGGCGTCGGACGCGCGGGCGG
>CAUQTR010000216.1:0-4455 GCA_963521045.1 uncultured Actinotalea sp. | reverse complement strand
GTCCAGGCGGCGGCACGCGCCCGTGTCGAGTGCGTCGGGCTGCTGAGCGGCGGCACGTCCCGCGCCGAGCTCCGCACCGCGGGCGCGGTCGCCGTGTACGACGACGCCGCGGACCTGCTCGCCCACCTCGACGACAGCCCGCTCGCGCGGACCTGGGCCGCCGCCCCGTGACCACCGGTGCCCGGGCGTCGAGACGAGGCGCCACCGCCGACAGCACGACCCACGACGACAGGAGCCGATCATGACGGACCAGCACACGCCCCAGGACCCGACCGAGCAGTACCGCGACCCGGACGACCAGACCGCGCAGAAGATCGACCACCCGGGCGAGACGTCGGACATGGAGCAGCAGCCTGACCACGGCGAGGAGTCCTACGTCGGCTCGGGCAAGCTCGAGGGCAAGCGGGCCGTCATCACCGGCGGGGACTCGGGCATCGGCCGCGCGGTCGCCATCGCGTTCGCGCGCGAGGGCGCCGACGTCGTCCTGTCCTACCTGCCCGAGGAGCAGGAGGACGCCGACGTCACCGCGGGTCACGTGCGTGACGCCGGCCGGACGGCGGTGCTCGTCCCGGGCGACATCCGCAGCGAGGAGCACTGCCAGGAGATCGTCGAGCGGGCCGTGGCCGAGCTCGGCGGGATCGACGTCCTCGTGAACAACGCCGCCTACCAGATGGCTCAGGAGAACGGGATCTTCGACATCACGACGGAG
The DNA here is from genome assembly GCA_963521045.1 of uncultured Actinotalea sp. GTDB lineage: Bacteria > Actinomycetota > Actinomycetes > Actinomycetales > Cellulomonadaceae > Actinotalea. The sequence continues at coordinate 3,746 of CAUQTR010000216.1, read as the reverse complement.
CAGCTGGACCGCGTGATGAAGACGAACATCTACGCGATGTTCTGGCTCACGAAGGCTGCGCTCGCACACATGGAGGAGGGCGCCGCGATCATCAACACCGCGTCCATCCAGGGGTATCAGCCGAGCCCGCAGCTGCTCGACTACGCCACCACCAAGGCGGGCATCCTCAACTTCACCAAGGGCCTCGCCCAGCAGCTCGCCGAGAAGGGCATCCGCGTCAACGCCGTGGCACCCGGCCCGATCTGGACCCCGCTCATCCCGGCGACGATGGACGCGGAGAAGGTCGAGGACTTCGGGGCCGACACCCCGATGGGCCGCGCCGGTCAGCCCGCCGAGCTCGCGCCCGCGTACGTGTTCCTCGCAAGCCAGGAGTCGAGCTACATCTCCGGCGAGCGGATCGGCGTGACGGGCGGCAAGCCGCTGCCCTGAGCGCTCAGCCCACCGGCGGGGTGAGGACGAAGTCCGCGGAGCATCCATCGACGCGGATTCCGGTCCAGTCGTGGGTCGGCTCCAGCGCGATGAGCGTGAGGCGCCCGAGCGAGCCCAGGTCGACCGCGTCCCCGACCTCCAGGGTCTCGTCGACCGATCCGCCCGTCCCCTCGACGCGCAGCCGCGCGCGGAGAGAGCCGTCGCCGTCGGCGACCTCCACCCACGCGCGTGTGCCCGGCGTGATCTCGACCGGCTCGTCGTCCGTGACCACCACCCACCGGCCCTCCGGCGGGTCCGCCATGCTTCCGCCCGTCGGCTGGGCGCTGAGCGCCTCACGAGCCGACGACGCCATGAGCGACGTGGCGACGAAGAACGTCAGGAGGGACGCCAGGAGCACGACCAGGGCGCGCTGCTGCAGCGGCCCGGGCCGTGCCACCACGGGCGGCAGCCACACCGAGAGCCAGACGGCCAGGCCGGCCGAGAACAGGAGTAGGAGCGCGGGCGGCACCGCCCAGGTGGCACCGGACACCGCGCCGAGCACGAGGGTCACCGCCGCCACGGCGCACACCACGAGTCCCGCCAGGCGCAGTCGCCATCGCCGCGTGCGCAGGAGCGGGTCGTTCACCCGTGCACCGTAGTGCTTGCTGCCGTCGTGGCCGCTACGGTGCTCCGTCAGGGGGTGTGGCCGGTGTTCGAGGTGTCGACAGGTGCACTGCGTGCGTTCTCGCAGGACATCGACGAGCTGGCGACCAGCTCGGGAGCGAGCGGCCGAGCGCGGACGTACGTCCGCGACCACCTCACCCTGACGTTCGTCGACACGGCGGTCGTCTACGCGGCTGCCGTCGAGAGATCCGACGAGTTGCGCGAAGCGCTCAGGCAGCTGTTCGAGACGCAGACGACGGCGCTCACGGCGACGGCTACGGAGCTCCGCGCCACGGCGGACTCGTACGACGCCAGCGACGACGCCGCGAACGCTCGCCTCGACGCCACCCTGCCTGACGTCTGCTACGCGAGCCCTCCGGTCGTGCCCTGGAGCCGTGGCGTCTACGTCCTCCCGACGCCGGTGCTGGACGAGCTCACCTCGCCCGTCCACGTGCCGGAGCGCGACCTGGTCGGGTCGATCCTCACGACGGACTGGTTCAGCCCCACCAGCCTCGTCATGGAGCTCATCGAGCTGATCTTCAAGTACCACCCGGTCGACGAGGTGGTGAAGACGTTCTCCGGCAACTGGGCCGCGATGTACACCTGCGCCTCGGCCCTGGGTGCGCTCGCCGACTACGAGGCCCAGGTCGGCAGCCACGTGAGCACCGGTGCGTCGATCTGCATGGACGACTGGTCGGGCGAGGCCGCAGCCGCCGCCGGCGCCTACTTCAGCTCGCTGAGCGCGACGTGCAGGGCCAACGCGGAGGCCATCCGGGCGACGGCACCGGCGTACGAGCAGGTCGCGCAGGGCATGGAGGGACTCGCCTCGGTGCTCTCCGGGCTCTACATGCAGATCATGGACCTCACGGTGGCGTCCGCCATCCTCTACGCGATCGGCGCGGCGACCGCGGAGACGGTGATCGGCGGCATCGTCGGTGTCCTCGGTGGGTCCGCCTCGCTGCTCTACGCGATCGTGCTGGCCAACGACGCCTGGCAGGTCATCCAGGACGCCTGGACCGTTCTCGACATCTTCACCAGCGCCGTGGCCACCGGCGCGTCCTTCGGCATGGGTGACCTCACCATCACCATGCCGCGGGCCTACGACAACCAGCTGGTGCCGTGAGCGACGGAACCGCAGGACCGGGGCCCGACGACGTCACGCTCCTGCCGACGATCTCGCGGGGCTCGGACCTGCACCGACAGCTGCACGCAGCGCTCACCGAGGCCCGCGCGACGACTCCGGACCCGGCGCTCCGCCGGGTCCTCGACGACGTGCTCACGGGACGGACGTCGCTGCGCTCGGCCTTCCACGGCCCCGAGCTCGGCGGGCTGGTGGCCCGGGCCGGAGAGGCGTCCAGGGCGGCGTTCGACGCGCTGTCGCCCGCCGAGCAGGAGGCGCTGCGGGCGCGCGCCCGAGGGGACGACGGTCACGCGCGTGGGTGAGCCCTCGGCAGGGCGCCCGTCTCGAACGGCACGCCCGTCGCTCATACTCGGTGGCGCGGTCGCTGCGATGACCGTGATCGCCGGCTGCTCCAGCCCGGGGCCCGACGTCGAGATGGCGGTGCGCTACTCCTCCGGTGGTGCGGTCACCGAGGTGGTCGTCACCTCGGACGAGAGCCGGTGCCGCGACTTCGGGACCCAACGCATGCTCTCGACGGACGACCGGCTCGTCGCCCTGGTCGAGCCCGCGGACGGCTCGACCCACACCCTCTTCGTCCGGCTGGACGACGGCCTGGCGTTCTCGACGCGCGAGCCGTTCGAGGTGACGGCGTCGGGGTTCTCGGTCGACGGCGCGCGGGGGTCGGTGACCAGGACCGACGGCACCTCGATGACCACGGCGGTCAGCGGTGCGGTGGTCTCGGGGACGTTCCGCTGCCCGTAGACCGGGGCCCGGCTGTCGCACGGCCCCACCCCACGGTCCCGTTCCGGGACGTCCGCGGCTGATCTGGTCCAGGCTGTCGTACAACGTCCCGCCCCGGCCCGGCGTCATTCATCCGTAGACCGCAGGCCCGGACCCGGACCTCCGCGGGGCGCGACGGACGGGAGCAGGCCGATGGCAGGCCAGGACGACGTCGTCGAGGCGCTGATCTCGACTCGGGGCAGGGCGCTCACCGGGTACGCGTACCTGCTGTGTGGCAACGTGGAGGACGCCGAGGACCTCGTCCAGGACGCCCTCGTCAAGACCTTCGCCCGGGGCCGGGCCGGCCTGCGGCTCGAGTCGGCGGAGGGCTACGTGCGGCGCGCGATCCTCACGCTCTACCTGGACGGGTGGCGGCGGCGCGGGCGGTGGGCGGTGCGACGCCACCTCCTCGTGGCGCCGCCGAGCACCGCCGGCCCCGAGGAGGGTGCGGCCGCGCGGGCCGACGTCGTCGCGGCGCTGCGGCACCTGCCCCCGCAGCAGCGGGCATGCGTCGTGCTGCGGTTCTACGAGGACCTCACCGTGACGGAGATCGCCGAGCAGCTCGGCGTCGCCGAGGGCTCGGTCAAGCGCTACCTCAGCACGGGCGTCCACCGGATGGAGGCCCTCCTGGGGCCCGTCGCGGGTGCCGACTCGGAGATCCACATCGTCCAGGAGGCAGGATCATGATCGACCTGACGCAGGCACTCGGCTCGGCGGCCCACGCCGCGACCGCGACGCGGCCGGCCATGGCTGCCGCGCCCGTGCTGCAGCGGAT
>CAUQTR010000215.1:0-4471 GCA_963521045.1 uncultured Actinotalea sp. | reverse complement strand
CCCCGTGGTCCCGGCGGCGGTCCCGCCTGCGGGCCCGGACGGTCCGGCAGGGTCGCCCGCAGCCGTGGTCCTGCCGGTCACGGCCGGCAGCTGACCCGTGGCATGGCCGATGCCGTCCTGCGGCGCGACCGGCCCCGACGCGACGGACGTGCCCTGGCGGGGCACCTGCGGCGTCGTGCCGGTGCGGGACATCTCCGCCGCGTGCATGAGGTCGACGGTCCGCGCGTGGCGACCGTACGGCGCCGGCACGCCACCAGGCGGCGTCCGGTCGAGCATGGCGTCGAGCGTGCGGGCGAGCGACGCGGCCGAGCGCGGGCGCTCCTCCGGCTCCTTGGCGAGCATGCGCATGACGACGGCCGCGAGCTCGGGGTCGATGTCCTTCGGCAGCGGCGGCACCGGGGTGTTGACGTGGGCCACGGCGATGTCGACGGCCGTCGGACCGGTGAACGGCCGGTTCCCCACGAGCGCCTCGTAGGCGACGATCCCGAGCGAGTACACGTCGGACGCCGGCGTCGCGGCGCGGCCGATGGCCTGCTCGGGGGAGAGGTACTGCGCCGTGCCCATGACCATGCCCGACGCGGTCATCGGGATCTGGTTGCTCGCGGTCGAGATGCCGAAGTCGGTGATCTTCACCCGCCCTGAGCGCGCGAGCAGGATGTTGCCCGGCTTGACGTCGCGGTGCACGACGCCGGCCACGTGTGCGGCGTGCAGCGCGCGCGCCGTCTGGGCGAGGATCGGCAGCAGGCGCCGGGTCGGCAGCACCGGCTGGCGGTCGAGCAGGTCGGACATGGGCTCGCCGAGCACGAGCTCCATCACCAGGAAGCCGGAGCCGTCCTGCTCGCCGTAGTCGTAGAGCTGCGCGATGTTCGGGTGGCTCAGCTGCGCGCTGTTGCGCGCCTCCGTCCGGAAGCGCTCGAGGAAGCCGGCGTCGCCCGCGAACTCCTCGCGCAGCACCTTGACCGCGACGTCGCGCGCGAGCGCCTCGTCGTGCCCGACCCAGACCTCGCCCATGCCGCCGACGGCGATGCGGGAGACGAGGCGGTAGCGCCCACCCAGGGCGACAGCGGTGGCCGGCCTCATCGGGCGAGCACCGCCTCGATCACGGCGCGCGCGATCGGGGCCGCCACCCGGCCGCCGGTCGCCTCGCTGCCCATGGTCCCGCCGTTCTCGACGACGACGGCGACGGCCACCTGCGGCGCCTCGGCGGGGGCGAAGGCGGTGAACCAGGCGTGCGGCGCGGCCTCCTCCGTCGTCTGGGCGGTGCCCGTCTTCCCGGCGACCCGTACCCCGGAGATCTGCGCGGCCGTCCCGCTCCCGTCGTCCACGACGGCGACCATCATGTCCCGCAGCGCCGCCGCCGTCGTGGGGCTGATCGGCGCCGCGAGCTCCTCGGGCTGCGCCTCGGTGACGACCGTGAGGTCCTGGCTGCGCACGGACTGCACGAGGTACGGCTGCATCTGCACGCCGCCGTTGGCGACGGCGGCAGAGACCAGCGCCACCTGGAGCGGGGTCACGCGCACCTCGGACTGCCCGATCGCCGAGAGAGCCGTCTGCGGCGCGTCGAGCGTGTCGGGGTAGTGGCTCTCCGTCACCTTCATCGGCACGTTGAGCGGTGTGTCGAAGCCGAAGGCGCGTGCCTGTTCGCGCAGCGCCTCCTGGCCGAGGTCCAGGCCCAGCTGGCCGAAGGCGGTGTTGCACGAGATCCGCAGCGCGTCCGCGAGCGTCGTCGTGCCCGTCGGGCTGCAGGCCGTGTTGCCGAAGTTGTGCAGGTTGGCGGTCGTCTGCGGCAGGTCCAGCTCGACGGGCGCGGGCACCTCGGTGGCAGGCGTCATCCCCGCCTCGAGCGCCGCCGCGGCCGTGACCACCTTGAAGGTCGAGCCCGGAGGGTACGTGTTGCCGGCGATCGCCCGGTTCGCCATGGGCTCCGACTCGTCGGCGTTCAGCGCCGTCCAGGCGTCGTTGACCGCGCGCGTGTCGTGGCCCGCCAGGACGTTCGGGTCGTACGAGGGCTTGGAGACCATCGCGAGGATCGCGCCCGTCGTCGGGTCGAGCGCGACGACGGCGCCGCGCTGGTCACCGAGCGCGTCCCAGGCCGCCTGCTGGACGGCCGGGTCGATCGTCAGCTCCACGATCGCGCCCTGCGGCTGGCGGCCGGTGACGAGGTCCTCGAGGCGCGAGTAGAACAGCGAGTCGGCCGAGCCGTTGAGCTCGGTGTTCATCGCCCGCTCGACGCCCGAGGGGCCGTAGACCACGGAGTAGAAGCCGGTGACCGGCGCGTACACCGGGCCGGCGGGATAGCTGCGCTGGTACCCGAAGGGGTCGTCGACCGGGGTGGACTGCGCGACGGCGTTGCCGCCCACGACGATCGGGCCGCGCGGGTTGCCGTACTCGCGATAGAGCGTGCGCACGTTGCGCGGGTCGTTGTTGAGCCGGTCGGCCTGGAAGAACTGGACCCAGGTGCTTCCGCCCATGAGGACGACGAACATGATGACGACGACGCTCGCGAGCCGGCGCAGGGGGGTGTTCACTCAGCGGCCCCCGTCCAGCGTGATGACCTCGGTCGCGTTCTCGTCGCCCTCGACGAGCTCGGCGTCGGGCTCGTCCGCTCCCGACGCCTCGGGCGCACCGCCCTGGCCCCGCGGCGCGTCGGCCTCGCCCGCGGGGCGGCGCGCGCTGTCGGAGATCCGCAGCAGGAGGGCGGCGATCACCCAGTTGGCGAGCAGGGACGAGCCGCCGTACGCGAGGAACGGCATGGTGAGCCCGGTCAGGGGGATGAGCCGGGTGACGCCGCCGACCACGACGAAGCACTGGAACGCGATGACGAACGCCATGCCGCCCGCGAACAGCTTGCCGAACCCGTCCCGCACGCCGATCGCGGTGCGCATGCCGCGCTCGGCGAGCACCAGGTAGAGCACGAGGATCGCGAGCAGGCCGGTGAGGCCCAGCTCCTCGCCGAGCGACGCCACGATGAAGTCGGACTCGGCGTAGGGCACCAGGTCGGGGCGCCCCTCGCCCCAGCCCGTGCCGAAGAGCCCGCCGTTGGCCATCCCGTACAGGCCGCGGACCAGCTGCCCTGACCCCCCCGGGGAGGCGTTGAAGACGTCGTCGTCGAACGCGTGCAGCCAGGCCTCGAACCGGGCGCCCACGTGGCTGAACACCCGGGAGGCGAGCACCGCGCCGCCGACGAAGAGCCCGAGCCCGAGGACGATCCAGCTGAGCCGCTCGGTCGCCAGGTAGAGCATCGCGACGAACAGGCCGAAGAACAGCAGGGAGGTGCCGAGGTCGCGCTCGAGGACGAGGACCGCGAGGGAGACGGCCCACGCGAGCAGGATCGGGCCGAGGTCGCGCGGGCGGGGCAGCTGCAGGCCGAGCACCTTCGGGCCCGCGAGCGCGAGCGTGTCACGCGTCGTCACGAGGTACCCGGCGAAGAAGACGGCGAGCGCGATCTTGCCGAACTCCGCGGGCTGGAAGGAGTTGCCGGCGATCCGGATCCAGATGCGTGCGCCGTTGATCTCCGCGCCGAGGAACGGCACGAGCGGCAGGACGATGAGGCCGAGGCCCACGATCATCGCCGTGTACGTGTAGCGCCGCAGCGTGCGGTGGTCACGCAGGAGCACGATGACGACCGCCGCCAGGACGATGCCGAGCGCGGTCCAGGCGAGCTGGCGCTCGGCGAAGGCCGAGGGGTCCTCCGGGGTGCTCTCGGCGATGTCGATCCGGTAGATCATCGCCAGCCCGATGCCGTTGAGCGCCACGGCGGCGGGCAGGATCACCGGGTCCGCCCACGGCGCGCGCCAGCGCAGGACCAGGTGCAGCCCGACCGCGAGCGCCACGAGCCCGGCGCTGTAGCCGAAGATGTCCGCGGGCAGCGTCCCCGCCGTGGCGAGCCCGACCAGGGCGTACGCGCCGACGCCGATCGCGAGCGCGGGGACGAGGAGCCCGAGCTCCGTGCTGCGGCCCGGGCGGACGCGGTGCGGTGCGACCGTCGCCATCAGCCGTCCCCCGCCCGTGGTGACCGGTCGGGGCGCGACGGGTGCGCGACGGGGCGGTGGCACGTCACGACGACTCGTCCGCCTCGGACCCGAGGGCGTCGGCACGCTCGCGGGCGTCCGCGAGGCTCGTGGCCGGGATGGTCTGCTCGAGGCGGTCCTGGACGAAGCCCGGCAGGTCCTCGATCCGGGTCTCGGTGCGGTCGACCACGCGCGAGAGCTCGACGGGGCCCAGGGTCTGCGGGATCCCGCGGAACACGGCCACCTGACCGTCGGCGTCACCGACGTAGTACTGGTCCTGCGTCCAGCGGTAGCCGAACCAGGCGGCTACGCCCACGGCCGCCAGGACGAGCACGACCGCGAGCAGCGTGAGGATGCGCCGGCGGCGCGGGCTGGGTTCCTCGTCCTCGACCTCCGGCTCCGCCGGCGCAGGCTCGGACCGCAGCTCCTCGCGCGCCCGCGCGCTGTGCTCGGCGGCGCGC
>CAUQTR010000214.1:0-4477 GCA_963521045.1 uncultured Actinotalea sp. | reverse complement strand
CGCTCACCGCGCCGTCGGCGGCCACGTGGGCCGATGCGGGCCACACCGACGGGTCGAGGTGCGGCGGGACGGTGGCGGCACCGGTCGCGGTCGCCGGCAGGGGGCCCGCGCTCACATGCGCTCCGGCGCGGTCACACCCAGCAGGCCCAGCCCGTTGGCGAGCACCTGACGGGTGGCGTCGTTGAGCCACAGGCGCGTGCGGTGCGTGTCGGTCACGTCCTCGTCGCCGAACGGGGTCGCCCGGCGCTGGTCGTACCACTTGTGGTACGCCCCGGCGAGCTCCTCGAGGTGCCGCGCGACCCGGTGCGGCTCGCGCAGCTCGGCCGCCTGGGCCACGACGCGCGGGAACTCGCCGATCTTCGCCAGAAGGGTCGACTCGCTGACGTGGTCGAGCAGCGCCGGGTCGAACCCGTCCTCGCGCCGCACGCCGAGGTCCGCCGCGTTGCGCGCGAGGCTCGCGGTGCGTGAGTGGGCGTACTGCACGTAGAACACCGGGTTCTCGTTCCTCGCGCTCGCGAGCAGGTCGAGGTCGAGGTCGATCGACTGGTCGGCCGACGACCGCGCCAGCGCGTACCGGGCCGCGTCCACGCCGACGGCCTCGACCAGGTCGTCGATCGTCACGATCGTCCCCGCACGCTTGCTCATCCGCAGCGGCTCCCCGTCACGCACGAGGTTGACGAGCTGGCCGATGAGGATCTCCAGGTTCACGCCCGGGGTGTCGCCGAACGCGGCGCACATGGCCATCATCCGGCCGATGTACCCGTGGTGGTCGGCGCCGAGCATGATGACGACGCGGTCGAACCCGCGCTCGCGCTTGTCGAGGTAGTACGCCAGGTCGCCGGCGATGTAGGCCGGCATCCCGTCGGACCGCACGATCACGCGATCGCGGTCGTCCCCGAACTCGGTCGTGCGGAGCCAGAGGGCCCCGTCGGCCTCGAAGACGTGGCCCAGCTCGCGGAGCCTGCTGATGGCCCGCTCGACCGCCCCCGAGCGGTGCAGCGAGTCCTCGTGGAAGTAGACGTCGAAGTCGACCCGGAAGTCGTGCAGCGCCTGCTTGATCTCGGCGAACATCAGCTCGACGCCGCGCGCCCGGAACGCCTCCTGCGCCTCGTCGTCGGGCAGCGAGAGCGGGTCCGGCTCCCCGGCGGCCGCCGCGTCGGCGAGCACCTGCGCGGCGATCTCGGCGATGTACTGGCCGCCGTACCCGTCCTCCGGCGCCTCCTGCCCCTTCGCGCGGGCGAGCAGCGACCGCGCGAAGCGGTCGATCTGGGCACCGTGGTCGTTGAAGTAGTACTCGCGTGCCACGTCCGCGCCGCTCGCCTCGAGCATGCGCGCGAGCGCGTCGCCGACGGCGGCCCAGCGGACGCCACCGATGTGCAGCGGTCCGGTGGGGTTCGCGGAGACGAACTCGAGGTTGATCCGCTGGCCGGCGAGCGTCTCGGAGCGGCCGTAGGCCTCGCCCGCCTCGACGACGGCGCGCGCGAGCCCGCCCGCCGCCGCCGCGTCCAGCGTGATGTTGAGGAACCCGGGGCCGGCGACCTCGACCTTCGCGACGCCGGCGACGTCGGCCAGGCGTGCGGCCAGCGTCTCCGCGAGGGCCCGCGGGGGCATGCCGGCCTTCTTGGCGAGCTGCATCGCGACGTTCGTCGCCCAGTCGCCGTGCTCGCGCGAGCGGGGACGCTCGACGGTGACGGTGGCGGGCAGCGCCTCGGCCGGGACGGGCAGGGTGCCGTCCTCGACCGCGGACGTCAGGAGGGCGCGCAGCGCCTCGGACAGCTCAGCGGGGGTCACGGCCCCAGCGTATCGAGGCTCACCCGCCGGGCCGACGACGATTCCGCGGGAGCCAGGTGTCCTCGAGCATCGCGGGCCGGCAGGCGACGAAGCCGGCGACGAGCAGCACGGCGCTCGACACCGCGAGCACGGCCGACGGGGCCGTCCAGCCGCCGGTCGCGCCGTAGAGCAGCCCGACGAGCACCGGCCCCACGCCCGAGACGGCGTAGCCCACCCCCTGCGTGAAGCCCGACAGCGAGGACGCCCCCGCCGACGTCCGCGTGCGCAGGTTGATGAGCGCCAGCAGCAGCGGGAAGGTCCCGATGCCCACGCCCAGCCCCACCGACCACGGCAGGGCGTGCTGGGGGGCGAGGAGCATCCCGGCCCAGCCGGCCACGTAGAGCGCCACGAACACGACGACGAGCACGTACGGGTTGCGCAGCCGCACCCCGAGCGGCGGGGCGACGAGCGCCGGCACCAGTCCGAGGATCGCGACGAGCGCGAGCCACGAGCCGGCCGCGGCGCGGTCGTAGCCCGCGTCGGCCATGAGCGTCGGCAGCCAGGCGAACACGACGTAGGAGTTGAGCGAGTTCATCGCGAACGCGATCGCCAGACCCCACGCCAGCGGGCTGCGCCAGACGCGGCCCGCGCGCCGGTGGCGCGACTCGAGCCGTTCCGTGCCCGTCGACGAGCGCCGCAGCACCTCGCCGAGCGCCGCCCGCGCGGCGCTCGACCGGGCGATCACGACGAGCCACGGGACGGCGGCCACGACGCCGACCACGGCCCACGCCGCGAGCGAGAGCCGCCAGCCCAGCCGCTCGGCCGCGGGCACGGCGAGCAGCGGCGGCACCGCGGCGCTGAACGACATGGCCACCGAGTAGGCGGCGGTCACCGGACCGATCCGGTCGGGGAAGTAGCGCTTGACCAGCGGGGGCAGCAGCACGTTACCCATGCCCATGCCGGCCAGGGCGATCACCGACCAGCCGAGGAAGGCCGACGACGTCGCGACGGTCGAGCGCACGACCTCACCACCCGCCGACAGCAGCATCGCCGCCACCAGGAGCGGCTCGAGCCCGACGCGGCGCGCGAGCGCCGGGGTCACGGAGCCGAACAGGGCGAACGACGCGACGGGGATGGTGCCGAGGAGGCCTGCCTGCACCTCGGTGAGCTCCAGGTCGGTCCCGACGCGGTCGAGGATCGGCGAGACCGAGGCGATCGCGACCCGCAGGTTGAGCGCGACGACGAGGACGCCGACCAGGACGAGGATGCGGCCGTGCCACGGGCGCCGCGGGTGCTGCGGGGCCGCGGGGACGCGTGCTGCGGGCATGCCGACCTGTCGCTCGGGGGCGAGGACCGGGGCGAGCCTACGTGACCTCGTGCCACCCGGGCCGCCGTCGCCCGCCGGCCCGGACGTCCGTGCGGGGCCCGACCCTGCGGGTGGGAGGATGCGCGGACACCGCCCTGCGGTGTTGACTGCCTCCCAGCCCCGAGACCCCGGAGAACCGATGAGCCGCCGAGCCAACCTCATCGACCTCGCTGTGGGGCGCCTGCGACAGCAGATCACGTCCGGCGCCTGGGAGGTCGGCACCCGGATCCCCGCCGAGCCCGAGCTCACCGAGCTCATCGGCGTGGGTCGCAACACCGTGCGGGAGGCCGTCCAGTCCCTCGTGCACGCCGGGATGCTCGAGCGCCGTCAGGGCTCCGGCACGTACGTCATCTCCGACTCCGAGCTCGCCAACGCCATGGGCCGCCAGATCGCGGGGGCGCACCAGCGCGACGTGCTCGAGGTGCGGCGGAGCCTCGAGGTGGAGACGGCCCGCCTGGCCGCGCTGCGGCGCACGGAGGCCCAGGTCGCCGAGCTGCGCCAGATGCGCGACGCCCGCGCCGCGGCGTACGCGAGCGGTGAGCTGGACCGGATGGTCGAGGTCGACCTCGCGCTGCACCGGACCATCGCCCACGCCGCGCACAACCCTGTGCTGCTCGCCCTGTACGAGAACCTCCAGGACGCGATCAGCGAGAACATCCGGTTCAACTTCGAGCACCCGGCGCACGACGACGACTCGCACCACGCGCTCGTCGAGGCCGTCGCCGCGGGCGACGCGGAGGCCGCGATGCGGGAGATCGACCGCTACCTGTCCGACCTCATCGGTGAGGAGCTGCGCCCCGCGGAGACCGGCCAGGACGTGCCCGACGGCCTCTTCGCGACGAGCGGCCCTGGCGCCCCGACGACCGACTGAGCAGCCCGCCCGACCACGGCGTCGCCGACCTCGCCGGACCGGGAGTGCTGGTAGTGTTCTGCACCGCCCCGCCCGCGTAGCTCAGGGGATAGAGCGTCTGCCTCCGGAGCAGAAGGCCGCAGGTTCGATTCCTGCCGCGGGCACCCGTCGGATCACTGCGAGCCCCGGTCCACCGATGGTGGCCGGGGCTTCGTCGTGCTCGGGACTTCACCCGGGCGCCCGGACATATCACCCGGATGGCGGGTCAACCGTCCTACCCGACAGGTCGATGATCGTGGTACTCGCACTTCACCGTCGAAGGAGCCGCCATGACCGACCTCACGGGTGACGCCGTCCGGGCCGTCCCGTTCGGCACGACCCTGCGCCGCGAGGGACCGGTCACGAGCTGGGGCGTCACCCCGCCCGCGGTCAGCGCCCCCGGCCTGACGGGCGCCGAGGTCCGCGCGGCCCTCGCTGCCCTGCCCGTGAGC
>CAUQTR010000213.1:0-4539 GCA_963521045.1 uncultured Actinotalea sp. | reverse complement strand
GCGTCGAGCTGGGCGCGTCCCTGCTCGATCTGGGCGCGGCCCTCCTCGAGCTGCGCGAGCCCGCCGTCGACCTGCTGCTGCTGACCCGCGCGCTCGGCCTCGGTCACGAACGGGTCGACGACGGCCTCCACGCCGTCGACGTCCGCCGCGGTGGCCAGGAGCTCCGCCACCCCGGCCTTCTGCTCGTCGGTGAAGGGCTGCCCGTCCTGCGTGGTGAGCACGACGGTCCCGACCCCGCCCGCCGCCTCGGGGAGCTCGTCCTCGAGGCGGTCGGTGACCTCGGCTGTCGGCGTCCCGGGGATCGAGAAGCTGTTCGCGAGCGTGCCGCCGAACAGCGCGAACGTCACGCCCGTGAGCGCGAGGACCGCGATCCAGGTCGCGATGACCGCGCGGGCGTGCCGGGCGGCCGAGCGGCCGAGGCGGTAGAGGAGTTCAGCCATGGTGGTGTGTCCCTGGTGGTGGTGGGTCGAGGCGATCGGGCGGGCGGGACCGGCGGGCCGGTGGGCCGGTGCGCGGGAGCAGGTCAGGGGTGCGTCGCCGGGCCGTACCCGGTGCCGACGGCGGTGACGAGGCGCTCGACCAGGCCGGACCAGACCCGGCGCGAGGCGGCGTCGTCGGCGCCGCCGGTCGCGGCGTACCAGTGACCGTGGAGCACCATGAGGCCGCTCATCAGCGAGTTGACCATGAGGTCCACCTCGAGCGGGTCGGCCTCCGGGTGCCGGGCGGCCATCGCCGCCCCGAAGCGCAGCGTGAGGTCGTGGACGCTGCGCAGCATGAGCGCCTGGCGCCAGGGTGAGGCGTCCTCCCCGACCCCCAGGGTCCGGGTGAGGTACGCCATCGGGGTGATCAGGTCGGTCGTGCGCAGCGCGTGGGCGATCTCGTCGAACATCGACGAGGACGAGCCGGTGGGTGAGGACGAGCCCGTGGGCGCGGCGGCCGCCCGGGCGACGAAGGCCTCGACCACCCCGCCGAGCACGTCCGTGCAGACGGTCGTGACGATGTCGTCGACCGACGCGAAGTGGTTGAACACGGTGCGCCGGGACACGTCGGCCCGCGCGGCCAGGTCGTCCACCGTGAAGTCCATACCGCCCTCGGCCATGAGCGCCGCGGCGGCGTCGACGATCGCCTGGCGGTGGCGCTGCTTGAGGGCGCCACGGCGGTCGGGGCTCTGGACGGTCACATGCCTACACTAAGTGCAACGCTGCACTGGGTGCATCTTCAAGCGGCGTGAGTATCGTCACCGAGGGCCCGGCCCCCCGCCGGCCACCCTCCGGCGTCCACGAAAGGGTCCTGGTGACGCAGCGCGACCCGGGCGAGCTCGTGCAGGCCGTCGCGCGCGAGTTCTTCGACGCCGCTCCAGTCGGCTGGGTGACCGGCAGGATCGTCTACCGCCGCGTCGGCAAGACCGCCGAGAGCCAGGCCACGGCCGAGGGGGCCGACGGCGGCCTCCTGAACGTCGAGCTGTCGCGCGACGCTCGGCTCACGCTCAAGGAGCTCCGCGCCGCGATGGCACGTCCGCACACCGGGGCGTGGCTCACCGCGATCGCGCACCTCTCGTCCGACGGCCGGATGGCCTGGGAGTTCGACCGGGACCACGAGCCCGAGTGGTTCGTCAGGATCTCGCCGCTGCACTACCTGCAGGAGCAGGACCAGTTCCCACGGGATGACGCGCACACGCCCGACTGGCTGCGCACGAGGCTCGCCCAGGCGCAGGCCTTCGGGGGTCTGTGACGGAGGGTCGCGCGCTCGTCGGCGTGCGTGTGCGATGCCCGTCCGGCAGGCGGTGCGGTGCCCTGCGTCACGGCGCGGCCAGCCACGCACCCAGTCGAGGCCAGCGCTGACCGGCGTTGAACGCCTCGACGTCCAGCACCTCCACGCGGTGGCGGCCCGGCTGCGCACGCCAACGCACATGGATCCGCTCCCACATCTCGACCTCGAACTCCATGCCGTCCAGGCCGGCCAACCACTCTCGCGTCGCCTCCTTGCTCCGGAGCTTCGCCAGCCGCACCGTCCCCACACCCTCGCGACCGAGAAGTGCGACCGAGACGTGGCACGCCGGCGCGGGCGCCGGGCCGTCCACGGCTGCGACCGGCCGGGGACGGTGCCCCCGGACCAGCTCCAGCGCCTGCACCAGCTCCTCGCGCCGGAAGTACCGCGGCGCCTGATCCGAGTGCATCAGCGTGAAGTACACCGCGCCCTGAGCGAGCTCGTGCGCGGGGGTCCGGACGTAGTAGACCTTGTCGATGAGCTCCGAGATGAACCCGGCGCCCTCCTCCTCCAGGCGCATCACGGTCCGAGTGCTCATCCCCTGAGCGCGCGCGTACTCGCGTCGGCGGTCGCTCAGGCGCTGCTGCGGATCCCACGAGCCGCCGAGGTTCAAGGCGTTGCCCAGCGCCGCGATCGCCGGCAGACGCGCGGGCAGCAGTCCCAGCGACTGGCGCATCGCGAGCTCCACACCATCCCAGTCGATCGAGCCGAACAGCTCCACCGGCACGTCCGCGCGCACCCTGTGGTACGCCATCCCTGGGCCCTTGCAGAGCTTGCGGATCCACCGGGCGCGCTCGTCGACGCGGGCCTGGCGTGCGGCGGTCGCCTCGAACGGATCCGGGTCGTACATACCGCGCCACAGTACCCGCGCAGCGTAAAGTTGCCAGCCTGTGTCACTTCTTGGAGGCCGGTGCGGTGAACCCCGACACGGATGGGACCGGGACCCCGGGCGTGCCGACGCACGGGCCGGCACTGCCGCTGGTCGACCGGGACCCCCACGAGGGCGAGCTGTTCACCACCGAGCTGTGCTTCTTGATGCTCACCGATGCCCAACGCCGCGACCACGGTCACCGGCTCGGCATGGTCGCGGCCGGGGAACGTCGTCGCATCCGGTACGTGACCTGGGAGCTGGAGGCCCGGGCTCTGGGCGTGGCGTTCCTCTCCCCGCCAGAACCCGGATGGCACCGGTGGCGGTACTACCTCGCCCGCCTCATGTCTGACACCGAGCTGCACGAGGAGAGGCGTGTGGCGTACGACCGGCTCCTGCGAGCCACGACCCACGCCGCGATGTCGTTCGCCGGCTTCGAGCACCTCCTCGAGCACGGACCAGGGCCAGCCCGGCCGCCATGACGAGCGCCACGCGGCCGGCCTGCGCAGCCCTTGCAGACGGCACGACCAGGTCGACGGCCTGATCTTCCTGTCCGACGACCGCACCGCCGCGATCACGGTCACCTTCGACCCGGCCGCGACCACAGCCACACCCGCACCCACCACGTGACGGCCACCCGCGGCCGGGGCACGAACCTGCCGGCCAGCGCGTTGGCCACCCAAGCCGGTCACTCTCCCGGGCCTGTCGCGCGCCGCGCGGGCAGGGTCCACAGTGGGCTGATGCCCAACCGTCTCGCGGCGAGCACCAGCCCCTACCTCCAGCAGCACGCCGACAACCCCGTCGACTGGTACGAGTGGGGCGCAGAGGCGTTCGCCGCCGCCCGCGAGCGCGACGTCCCGCTCCTGGTCTCCGTCGGCTACGCCGCGTGCCACTGGTGCCACGTCATGGCGCACGAGTCCTTCGAGGACGAGGCGACGGCCCGCTTCATGAACGAGCACTTCGTGTGCGTCAAGGTCGACCGGGAGGAACGGCCGGACGTCGACGCCGTGTACATGGAGGCCACCCAGGCGATGACCGGCCACGGCGGCTGGCCCATGACCGTGGTCGCGACGCCCGCCGGCGACCCCTTCTTCTGCGGCACCTACTTCCCACCGCGACCGGTGAGCGGCATGCCGTCCTTCCCGCAGGTGCTCGCGAGCCTGGCCTCCGCCTGGGCGACGCGGCGTGGCGAGGTCGACGAGAGCGCCGCCGGCATCACGGCCGCGCTCGCGGACCGCCACCCCGTCTCCGCACCGATCGACCTGCCCACCGCCGACGTCGTCGCGCCGGCGGACCTCGAGCACGTGCTCGGCGTCCTCGCGACCACGTACGACGCCGCGCGCGGCGGCTTCGGTGGCGCACCGAAGTTCCCGCCGTCGATGCTGCTCGAGTGGCTGCTGCGGCACGCCGCGCGCACCGGCTCGCGCGAGGCGCGCGCCATGGCCGAGGGCACCCTCGAGGCGATGGCACGCGGCGGGATCTACGACCAGCTCGCCGGCGGCTTCGCGCGGTACTCGGTCGACGCCGACTGGGTGGTCCCCCACTTCGAGAAGATGCTCTACGACAACGCCCTGCTGCTGCGCGTCTACGCGCACTGGTGGCGCCTGACCGGCTCGCCGCTCGCGCACCGCGTCGTGACCGAGACCGCCGACTGGCTGCTGCGCGAGCTGCGCACGCCCGAGGGCGGCTTCGCGTCCGCGCTCGACGCCGACTCCGCGCCGCCCGAGGACCCGGCCGGCCACCCGCGCGAGGGTGCGTTCGCCGTCTGGACCCTCGCGCAGCTCCGCGAGGTCCTCGGCGACGACGACGGGACCTGGGCTGCGGGGCTCTTCGGCGTGACGGAGGCCGGCACCTTCGAGCACGGCACGTCCGTGCTGCAGCTCCGGTCCGACGCCGACCCCGCC
>CAUQTR010000212.1:0-4550 GCA_963521045.1 uncultured Actinotalea sp. | reverse complement strand
GGGCGGTACCGACGAGGTGCCGGGCCGCGAGGTCCGCGGCGTCGTCCAGCGGGGTGCGGGGCATGCCCGGGGCGCGGTGCCGGGCGGCGTCGTGGGCGTGCAGGGCGGGAGAGCCGTCGGGGGGCAGGACGGACGTGGGCACAGGACCTCCGGACGCCTACGAGGTGAGCTGTCGGGTTCGGGCGGGAAGTGCGCCCGGCCGGACGAGTCCGGCTTCACCCCGAGGACGACGGCCGTCACGGCCCGGCGCCCGGAAAGGTGGTTCCCCCGCTCCTGCCAACGGTTGATGCCGACCCTCAGCGGTGGCAGGACTCGGCGGTCCGCCTCGGGCTGCTCCAGGGGGTGGAGCGCCGCCCATGCTAGGCGGAGCCGGGGCCTGATGTCACGGACCGGTCACGGCCAGGTCTCGCGCTGGTGACCGCGGACGAGGAGACTGGAGTCTCACGTGTGATGACAATTCTTCACCCGCCGTCGTGACCACGTGATCCGCGGCACGCTCAAGACACCGGGGGGATGCGTCGATACGACTGCGGGGCACCGGGGTCGGACGTGGTCCGGCACGAGGTGCCACGCCAGGGCGACGGACGAGACGAACGGGGAGCGCGTGGACCGGAAGGGGCGGCGGTGGCGCCGCGTGAACGTGGCCGGGGTGCTGCCGTGGGCGGTCCTCGGCACCGGCGCGGCCGCGACCTTCGCCATGCCCGGCAGCTCGGCCGACCCGGCCATCCGGACCACCCTGGTGGTGACGCTCTCGCTGTTCTTCGCGGCGCTCCTCGGTCGGCTGCTGCTGGTCGCCCGTCGTGAGGCGGGCCGCCGCCCCGCGCTCGTCGTGCTCGCCGGCGCGGTGGGCCTGTGGGCCGCCGGGAGCGTCTCCGTCGGTGCCGGGCAGACCACGGGCGCCGTGCCGTTCCCCGCTCCGGGCGAGGTCCTGTGCCTCACCGCCTACGTCGGGCTCGCGGCGTTCCTCCTGCTCGACGCCCGCCGGCTGCCGAGCACGGCGGCGTCCGTCTGGCTCGAGGCGGCGGTGCTCTGCGGCGCCGGCGTCTGCCTCGCGTCGTTCGCCGTCCTGACGCCCCTGTCCGCCGCGTTCGCTACGGGCGGTCTCACCCTGCTCCTCGCGATCCTCTTCCCGCTCATCAACCTCGTGCTCGCGGCGCTCGTGGGCGCGCAGGCGCTGCTCCACCAGCGGGACCGGTCGCGGCGCACGATCGGGCTCATGCTGGGCTTCCTGGCCCTCGCCGTGGCCGACTGCACCTTCATCGTGGCGATCGCCACGACCGGCACGTACTCGGCCAGCCTCGTGATGGACGCCCTCTGGGGTGCCGGCTTCGCGCTCATCGTCGGTGCAGCGTGCGCCCGCCGGGGACCCGAGGTGGCGGGGCGCCCGCCGCGCCCCGCGGGCGCGGTCCTCGTCACGGGTGCGGCGCTCGCCGTGGTCCTGCTCGTCCTCGACCCCGACGGCGCGGTCGGCTGGGTCATCAAGGCGTTCGCCATCGCCACGCTCGTGGGCGCCGGTGCACGGACGGTGCTCGCCCTGCGCGAGGCACGCGGCGCCGCGGAGGCGCTGCGGCTCTCGCTCACCGACGAGCTCACCGGGCTGCCCAACCGGCGCGCCCTGCTGGCTGAGGGGGACGACCTCCTGCGGCGCGGTCGTGACGTCGGGGTCCTCCTGCTCGACATCGACGGCTTCAAGGACATCAACGACAGCCTCGGGCACTCCGTGGGCGACGACGTGCTCATCACGCTCGCGCACCGCATCCGCGCGACGCTCGACCCGAAGGTGATGGTCGCGCGCCTCGGCGGCGACGAGTTCGCGGTCCTCGCCCCCGCCGACGACGTCCTCGCGCTGTTCGAGGTCGCCGAGCAGGTGCGCACCGCGATCCGCGCGCCGCTGCGCGCCGCCCGGATGGACCTCACCGTCGACGCCTCGGTCGGCGTCACCGTGCGTGACGGCACCGACGCGTCGGCGACCGAGCTGCTGCGCCGCGCGGACATCGCCATGTACGAGGCGAAGCACACCCGGTGCGGTGTCCTCCTCTTCGACTCCGCCCACGACGGCGTCGCCGCGCACCGCCTGCGTCAGGGCGAGGCGCTGCGCACCGGTATCGCGGACGACCAGCTCGTCGTCTGGTACCAGCCGCAGATCGACGCGCGCACCCGGCAGGTCGTGGCCCTCGAGGCGCTCGTGCGCTGGGCGCACCCGACCGACGGACTGCTGTCGCCCGTGTCGTTCCTGCCCGACGCCCGCCGGTCCGGGCTCATGCCGGCCCTGACCGAGGCCGTGATGCGACGCGTCATCTCCGACGCCGTCCGGTGGCGCGACGCCGGGCACACGTTCCGCGTGGCGATGAACTGGGCGCCGCCCGAGCTCGTCGGCGGGCAGCTGCTCCCGATGCTCTTCCGGCTGCTCGACGCCGCGGACCTGCCACGCGACCGGCTTCTCGTCGAGGTCACGGAGGACTCGTTCCTCGCCGACCCCGAGCGGGCTCGCGCCGCGCTGCACGAGCTGCGCGCGCACGGCGTCGGCGTCTCGATCGACGACTACGGGACGGGCTTCTCCTCGCTCGCGTACCTGCGCGACCTGCCCGTCGAGGAGCTGAAGATGGACCGGTCCTTCGTCCGGGCGGTCGCGGCCGACGAGCGCAGCCGGATGATCGTGCAGTCCACGACCCAGATGGCCCGGGCGCTCGGCCTGCGTCTGGTCGCCGAAGGCGTCGAGGACCAGGCGGCGGCCACGCACCTGCTCCCGCTCGGTGTCGACGTCCTGCAGGGTTACCACATCGCCCGACCGATGCCCGGTGAGGCCGTGGACCCCTGGGTCCGTGAGTGGACGCTGGGCACGAATGCCGTTCCTCCGCCGCCGGCGCCCCCGACCCCGCGGCTGCCGCACGTGCCCCAGGCGCCTGCGGTGCCGCACGAGAGCTGAGCGGCCGGGCGCGCCCGCTCAGGCGCCGAGGCCCGCGGGGCTGAGCGCCTCGAGCTCGGCCGTGCTCCAGCGCGCGCCGCGCAGGCGGAACTCCTCGAGGGGCGGCACGTCGACGCCGTCGAGCCCGATGCCGAGCGTGACGAGACGGTGCGCGTCCGGGAAGCGGGTCCGCTGCGCGTCCAGTGTCGGCACGCACCGGGTGTAGACCGGCGTGCTGGCGCCCGAGCCCAGGTAGGGCGCCGTCGTCGTGCCGGGCAGGGCGCGGCTCGTCAGACCCACCGAACCGAGCATCCGCCGCACCCGCTCGTCGAGCACCGCGACGTAGGCGGACATGCCGTTGACGCGGCACACGGTGATGAGGCCGTGATACAGGGCGACGGCCAGCCGCTGGCCCATGGCACCGGCGTCCCGGCGCACGCCCAGGGTTGCGACCTCCCAGGTGGTGGCGAGGTCCAGGCCCGCCGCCGCGGCCGAACGGTAGCCGTCGACCCCCCACGGCTCCCGGTCCAGCTCGACGAGCGTCTTGAGGCCGGCCGCCCCGCCGGGCGGGAGGAGGCGCACCGTGCCCACGACGTCGTCGCCCGCGGCCACCACGAGGAACACGGAGTCCGCGTCGTAGGGGCCGTACTCCTCGTCCAGCTGCGCGCGCGTGTTGCCGTACACGGCACGGAAGACCTCTGCCTCGCAGTCGAGGGCGGACTCCCGCAGCGGGCCCTCGACGTCGAAGGCCATCCGGAGTGGTACGCGGCCCGCCACGGTCATCAGAACTCCTTGTGCACGACGGTCGGCGCGTCGAAGTACGCCCGGGTGAACTCGACGACCGCCGCCGCCGAGAACGGCTTGCACGCGTAGATGTCGACGCTGAAGAAGAGGTCCGGCTCGTCCCACGCGTAGAAGTGCGCGCCGGACGTCTCCCAGTGGATCCAGCCGGCCCAGCCGTACAGGGGCGACTGGTGCGTGGCCGGCTCCATGAGGGCCACCATGTCGATCTCCTTGGACAGTCGGGACAGGTAGTCGCGGATGGCGTCGGCGGTGATCGGTTCCCGGCACAGCCCTTCGACGACGAGTCGCTGGCGGCAGATCGTGGGGGCGAGGTCGAGCACGGTGAGGACTCCTCGGTAGGTCAGGGATGTGCCGTCAGTATGAACGGATGACCCGGCGATGCCCGGATTGACCCTCACCCGATCGGCCCTTGTCATCGGACCGGAGTCACGCGCTGTCACATCACCCGTGCCGTCGCGCGGGTCGGAGGTCCCTGACCCACGGAGCCGCTGCGCCCCGCCGGCCCGGCCGCCGGCTCAGTCACGGCGGGCCTCCCAGCGGAACCCCCGCACGGCGCCGGCGCCGGCCCCGACGAGCCACGCGCCGAGCACGAGGAGGTGCACCGGGTCGAGCGCGGTCCCGGGGAGCCACGCCTCGACGAGCGCGTGCTGCAGATGCTGCAGCGGGAACACCGATCCGACCGCCTGCATCCACCCGGGCCCCGCGATCGGGAAGACGTCCGAGAAGAACGACAGGGGGAGCAGGATCACGAGGGCGACGGCGCCCACCGCCCGGGCACTGGGCACCGCGGCCGCGACGGCGAACCCGCACGCGGCGAGGGTGGCCGTGCCCAGCACCGTGA
>CAUQTR010000211.1:0-4556 GCA_963521045.1 uncultured Actinotalea sp. | reverse complement strand
GCTGGGGACGAGCCGCCGGGCCGCGTGGGGCGCGCCCGATCCGCGGCGGTCCCGGCGTGGGGACCGCAGCAGTCAGCGCGCGGCCGTCGAACCCGACGACCCGCTCGAGCCGGAGGAGCCCGCGCCGACGGAGCTCGAGGAACCGGAGCCCGAGGACCCGGAGCCGGACGACCCCGAGCCCGAGGAGCCGGACGAGCCGGAGCCGGACGTCCCCGAGCCCGACGAGCTCGCGCCGGGTGAGCTCGACGACCCCGAACCGGCCGAGGCGGCGGCGGGGGACGGCTCGCTCTTCGTGGGTGCCGCGGCGGTCGACGTCCCGGACCCGCCCTTGCCGTCCTTGCGGGCGTCGTTCCGGTAGAAGCCGGAACCCTTGAACACGACGCCGACGTTGCCGAACAGCTTGCGCAGGCGCCCGTCGCACTCCGGGCACTGCGTCAGCGCGGCGTCGCTGAAGGCCTGCTGCGCGTCGAAGCGGTGGTCGCACACGGTGCAGGCGTACGAGTAGGTGGGCACGGGTCCTCCAGGTCGTCGGGGGCGGCGCAGCGGCTCCGGGCAACCCCGGGTGGACCCCGGTCGGGACCGTCGCGGGCTGGCACTCGCCTCATCCGAGTGCCAAGCGTACGACGTGGACGCGCCGGACGTCACGGGCGGCCACCCCTCGTGCGCCGGATAGGCTCCGGGCGTGCCCCGTCGCCGTGCCCTGCGCCTCCTCGTCGGTACCGCGGCCGTCGTCGTGCTCGCGCTCGTGGTGGTCGTCGCGCTCGCCGCGACGGTCGTCCGTCGCCCCCTGCCGGACGACGCGGGCGCCGTCGACGTCCCCGGTCTCGACGCCGAGGTGACGGTGCTCCGGGACGCCCGCGGCGTGCCGAGCCTCTACGCCGACTCCGCCGAGGACCTCTTCCGGGCCCAGGGCTACGTGCACGCCCAGGACCGCTTCTTCGAGATGGACTACCGCCGCCACGTGACGGCCGGGCGGCTGTCGGAGCTGGTCGGCACCAACGAGGACGCGCTGGCCGCCGACACGGTGATCCGCACCTTCGGCTGGCGGGACGTGGCCGAGCGCGAGTGGGACGACCTGGACGTGGCGACCCGCTCCTACTTCGAGGCGTACGCCGAGGGCGTCAACGCCTACCTCGACCAGCGCGACGCCGAGTCGCTCGGCGTGGAGTACACGGTGCTGGGCCTCCAGGTCGACGTCGGGCAGCCCGAGGAGTGGGACCCGATCGACTCGCTCGTGTGGCTCAAGGCGATGGCGTGGGACCTGCGCGGCAACTACGACGACGAGCTCGCCCGGGCCCTGACCTTCTCGACCGTGCGCGACGTCGCGCGCGTGAACGAGCTGTTCCCGCGCTACCCGCAGGAGACGAACGTCCCGATCGTCAGCGAGGTCACGCCGGCGTCGGCCCCCGTGCCGCTGGACCCGGACGCGGAGGCCGGCGCCGCCCTCGACCCGACGGTCCTCACGTCTCCGGGGGTCGAGCAGGCGCTCGAGTCCGCGCAGGCGGCGCTCGCCGCGGTGCCGCACCTGCTCGGCGAGGGGGACGGCATCGGCTCGAACTCCTGGGTGGTCGCCGGCGAGCACACCGAGTCGGGCCTGCCGCTGCTCGCGAACGACCCGCACCTGTCCATCTCGGCGCCGGGCATCTTCACGCAGATGGGCCTGTACTGCACCGAGGTCGGGCCGCAGTGCCCGTTCGAGGTCTCCGGCTTCACCTTCTCCGGCTTCCCGGGCGTGATCATCGGCCACAACGCGGAGCTGGCGTGGGGGCTGACGAACCTCGGCGCCGACGTGACGGACTTCTTCGTCGAGCGCACCGACCCGGACGCCGGCACCTACCTGCGCGACGGCGAGCAGGTGCCCCTCGAGACCCGGACCGAGGTCATCGAGGTGAACGGCGGGGAGCCGGTCGAGATCGAGGTGCGCTCGACCGTGCACGGGCCGATCGTCTCGGACGCGCTGGGGGTGGGGCGGATCGTCGCCGCACCGATGCCCGAGGGCGCGCGCGGCGTCCCGGAGGTGTCGCTCGGCTGGACGGCGCTGGAGCCCGGCCGGACGGCGGACGCGGTGTTCGCGATGATGACGGCGCAGGACGCGGACGACGTCGCCGCGGCCGCCGCGCTCTTCGACGTCCCGTCGCAGAACATCGTCTACGCGACGGTGGCCGGGGACATCGGCTACCGGGCCCCGGGGCGCATCCCGGTGCGTCAGCGCGTCCCGGACGGCCCGGTGCCGGCCGACGGCACGTGGCCGCGCCCCGGCTGGGACTCTCGCTACGACTGGCAGGGCGCCGTCGACCCCGCGACGATGCCGGCCGTCGAGAACCCGGCCGTCGGCTACGTGGTCGCGGCCAACCAGGCCGTCACCGTCGCGGGGCAGCCGCCGTTCCTCACGAGCGACTGGGACTACGGCTACCGCTCGCAGCGCATCCGCGCGCTGATCGACGAGGCCGTCGCCGCGGGGATCCCGCTCGACGCCGGGGCGATGACGAGCTTCCAGAACGACGCGTGGAGCCCGTACGCCTCCGCCCTCGTGCCCGCGCTGCTCGAGGCACCGGTCGAGGACGACTTCACGGCCGAGGGCGTCGACCTCCTTCGGGACTGGGAGTACGACCAGGACCCGGACTCCGCCGCGGCCGCCTACTTCTCCGCGGTGTGGGCCACCCTGCTCGAGCTGACCTTCTGGGACGACCTGCCGGAGGACGCGTGGCCCAGCGGTGACAGCCGCTGGCTCGAGGTCGTCGTGCGGCTCCTCGAGCAGCCGGACAACGCCTGGTGGGACGACCGGCGCACCGTGAACGTCGTCGAGAGCCGGGACGAGATCCTGGCCCGCTCGCTCGCGACGGCCCGCCTGCGGCTGACGGTCGAGCTGGGCAAGGACGCCAGGGACTGGCAGTGGGGACGGCTGCACACCGCGGCACCCGAGCACGCCGTGCTCGGCGGCGAGGGCGTCCCGACGCCGGTGCGCCACCTCGTCAACCCCACGCCGCAGCCCGTCGGTGGCGGCTCGTCGATCGTCAACGCGACGTCGTGGGACGCCGCGAGCAGCTCCTTCGGCGTGACGTCCGGACCGGCGGTGCGGATGGTCGTCGACCTCGCGGACCTCGACGCGTCCACCTGGGTCACGCTCACCGGCGCCTCGGGTCACCCCGGCAGCGTGCACTACACCGATCAGTTCGACGCCTGGGCCGCGGGCGAGACGTTCCCGTGGCCGTTCAGCGTGGAGGCCGTCGCGCAGGCCGCGGCGAGGGAGCTCGTGCTGCGTCCCGCCGACGCGGGCTGACGAGGCCGGACGGCTCCTGACGCGAGCGAGGCAGGCACCGCGGTCGCGGTGCCTGCCTCGGGCAGTGCGGTGGTGCGGTCGTGCCTCGGAGCTCAGCGCAGCCAGCTGTTGCCGACGATGCGGCCCCAGATGCGGCCGACGCCCCACGTGTCACCGGAGAGGGTCACGGCCGCGATGATGAGCAGCAGCGCCTCGTGCCAGTGCGAGTCCACGACGGGGTTGTTGCCACCGAGCGCGAACGGCGCCTCGGCGAGGTACATGAAGAGCATGAGCAGCGTGCCGGTGACCGCGGCGATCCGCAGGCCGGCGCCGAGCACGAGGGCGACGCCGATGCCGAGCAGGCCGACCATGAACAGGATGTCGCCGAACGGGTTGGCGAAGCCCTGGAAGAGGCCGGCGAACGGGCCCTCGATGCCCTTGATGAAGCCCTGGGCGGGGGTGCCGCCGTTGAGCCAGGCGCGCTCCGCGGGGGTCGCGAAGCCGAGTCCGAAGGTCTTGTCCAGGAACGCCCAGAGGAACGTGAAGCCGATGGTGATGCGGGCGACGGCCAGCACCTTGCGAGCCAGGCCGCTGGTGACGACCTGCTCCTGGTAGACGGTGGCGTCCTTGGCGACGCGGGCGGGTGCCGAGACGGCGGTGTTCGACATGATGACCTCCCAGGAAGGACCGGGGACGGTGCGTCCGTCCGCGGGAACCCGGGTCGACCCGAGCTCTGACACCACTGTCTGACACGGCGGGCCCCGTCAGAAGGGCCGAAGGTCCGCGGGACCTAGGGCCTGCTCAGGCGTCGGCCGGGCGGCGCGGGCTCGAGTCCACCCACTGCCACGCCGTCGGCGTCGCGACGATGTCGACGCGCTGGTCGTGCGGCTCGTGCGGGAGGGGCCGCGTCGCGACGTCGTAGACCTCGTCCGCGAAGACCATGGCGATGACCGGCGCCGCCGGGGAGGCGTGCTGGAGCACGCGGTCGTACCAGCCCCCGCCCTGGCCGAGCCGCGCACCGGACGTGTCCACGGCGAGCGCGGGTGCGACGACCGCCTCGGCCTCCGCCACGGCGTCGGCGCCCACGGTCGGGCCGGACGGCTCGGGCGGGCGTCCGGGCGCCCGGCCGCGAAGGTCCTCGGCGGTGGTGAACCAGGCCCAGTCGCGCTGCAGACCGGTGCCGAGCACCGGGAGGAGCACCTTGGTGCCCCGGCCTGCCAGGCGCTCGAGCAGCGGCACCGTGCCCGGCTCGGCGGGCCGGGCCACGTAGGCGGCCACCACCGACGCCGCCCTGACC
>CAUQTR010000210.1:0-4566 GCA_963521045.1 uncultured Actinotalea sp. | reverse complement strand
TCCTGGGGTGGCAGGGGGCACGGGCCGGAGGTGGGGGCGTCGGCCCAGGCGAGGAGGCCGCCAGGGTGCGGGACGGGCCAGGGGGCGGGGGCGGGCTCGCCACGCATGGCGGCGAGGGCCGCGCGGGCTTCGTTGACGCGGATCGCGTCCTCGGCGGCAGTGGGTGCGGGCATGGCGGGGTCTCCTGGGGGTGCGGGCGGTGCCCGGCAGGGCGGTTGCGAGTGGGTGAGCCGTGCGGGGCTCAGGGACGCTCAGCGGCCTTCGGCCGTCGGATGAGGCGGAGCCTCCCCGGCGTCTTTAAGTAGGGGTGCAGTTCTGGGCCTCGGGGGTGCAAGCCGGCGATTTGGCCGGCTGCCGTTGCTCCAGGTCAGGCGGGCGCAGGGGTGCAAGGTGCATGGGGTGCATGGCTCTGAGAGAGAGCGCTGAGAAGAGATCAGAACGAACGTCACTTGCGTCACTTCGTCACGCCGGGGCGGGCGCCGGGCGGGCGGTGTGACGAAGTGACGGAAGTGACGTCACTTCCCTATCCATGTAGGAGGCGGCGCTCTCTCTAGCGGGGATAGGGGATGACGGTTCGTTGCGTCACTTCGTCACTCCCGGCGGCCGTCTGGGCCAGCGCGGCGCGCAGTCGGGCGACCTCCTCGGCATCGCGGCGGCGCTTGCGCGCCGAACGGCAGGTCGCCGAACAGGTCACCCGGCGCGGGTCGGCGTCCGCGGACAGCGGGCGCGCGCACTCGGAACAGGTCGGCATGGGGGCCTCTCGTAGGTGTGTGCGGCACAGAGCTCGTGCGAAGAGAAGGCCCTCACCCGCCGAGACGACGGATGAGGGCCTCTCTGTCTGAGGAGTGGGCCGGGGCTAGCCCGGCTGCTCACTTGGAGATCAAGTGATCTCAGGCGGCGGTCAGCACGCGCACGGCGCCCGCGTGGGGCGTGAGCGTGACGGTGCCGTCCTCGTTGTCGATCGCCAGCGGCAGCGCGCGGGCGCCGACGAGCGCCGAGACGAGGCTCGTGTCGGCGCCGATGGTCGGGTCGAACGCGCGGACGTGCGTCAGGGCGAAGCCGTTCTCCTTGACGCTGGCGCTGTACGGGGCGCCCTCGGGGGCGATCGGCGCGCGCACGGCGAGCGCGAACGCCTGCTCGACGAAGCCGACGATCTCGTCGGACGCGAGGCGGGTGGACTCGTAGACGCGGAAGCCGCGCACGGTGTCGTTGTCGAGGGCCTCGGCGTCCAGGAGGTCGCCGTAGACGCCGGAGCCGACGGCCGCCAGGAGCGGGGCGTCGGCGGGCACGCCGTTGTCACGCAGCGCCTTGCGGATCTGCGTGAAGGTCTTCGCCGGGGCGGCGGTGTCGTAGGTGATCCCGGTCGTCTCCGGGGTCGCGCTCATCGCGGCGGCGACGGTGCGCTCGATGTGGCGGACGATCGCCGACGCCTGAGGCACGAGGACCTGCTTCGTGAAGTCGACGACGTCGAGGTCGAGCGTGCCGCGGGCCAGCGGGACCTGGTCGTAGACCTCGTCCGTGAGCGTCACGTCGATGTACTGCTCCTGGATCTCGCCGCGGACGAGCGGGGCGAGCGAGCGCACGCCGCGGGTCTGGGACGCCAGGGCGCCGGGAACGCGGATCTTGACCGTGTCGCCCGAGCCGTCGCCGAAGTCGCGCTCGACGTCGCGGTACACGAGCCCAGCGAGGCCGAGGTCCTGGCCCACGAGAGCGGCGGCGACGGAGGCGATCTTGTCAGGGGTGAGGAGGCTGTTTGCCATGAGGGGAACTCCTAGAAGAGTCGTGGGGGTGGGGTGGAGTTCCGCGGCTTCGCGGCGGGCGCGCTCGGGGCGGCGCCTGGCCGCGGGAGTGCCCGTAGGGAGTGCAGGGGGCCGCCGTGGCGCGCCTGGCGCGGGCGGAAGGGCGGGCGCTCCTGGGCCGAGCCAGAAGCCCCGAAGCGGGGCCGGTCGCCGCAAACGCCTTCAACGGAAACGACGACCGGCCGCGCCGGAGGACCGCGCGAGGCGGCCTACCTGAGCGAGATCAACCCGGTCGGAGAAGGGCCGGGGTCCCGGTCAGGGCCGTGCGTGAGGGCGCACCGAGCGCCACACGCACTCATCGGTGCCCTCCTGAGACACCGGGTCTGGCTCAGGCCGCCCCGCCCGCTACCCGCTTGCAACCTCGGGGGCGGCCTGAAGATCACTGGCCGAGCGCAGCGCGCCCGGCGTGGAGGAGATCGCGGCGGCGGAGCCACGCGCGACGGTGGCGGCACCGCTCGGAGCACGTCAGCGCGTGAGGGCGCTTCCCATCCGGGAACGGCTCGGAGCACACGGCACACGAACGCATGGCAGCACCTCCCGGGCTCACGAAGAGGCGACGCCTCTTCTCCTCTACTTGAGGAGTGTGCCGGGCTGCTCACGCCGCCCCGACAGACCCCTCGCCGAGGCGCCAGCCGATCTCGACGCGCGCCGGGTCAAGCCCGTGCGCCCCGCGCCTGCCCTTCGCGACGGCGACGTACCCGATCGCGGACGTCAGGAGGTCGCGGCGCGCGAGCGTGTCGCCGCCGTCCCACACCTCGCGCATCGTCTCCCCCGTGTCGACGTACTCGATCGCGGCCGGACCGCCCGCCGAGGCGACCAGCGCCTCTCGGCGGTTGTCCAGGACGTCGAGACGAGCAGAGAGGGCCGCGCGGTCCGCGCCACGCACCCGCATGGCATCCGTCGTCGCGGCGATCGCCTCTTCGACCTCGGCCAGGGCGAGCGCGGGCGCCTCGACCTCCCGCGGCGTCGTGACCGTCCACGAACCGAAGAGACCGAGGAACGCAGTCGCGACGTGCTCTTCGAGCCGCTCCGCGGTCACGGCCGTCCCGGGGCACGGTCGCCCGTTCGAACGGGCGCCGCATGCGTAGACGGTCGCGCGAGAACCGCCCCCCGGGCGGACGTAGAGCGGGCCGCCGCACGCGGCGCAGGAAGCGATGCCGGAGAGGAGCCGCGAACGCGAGGAGGCGCGCTGGCCGACGGGCGTTCGCTTCGCCTTCCGCTCGGCGAGCGTCGCCCGTACGGCGCGCCAGAGGTCCGGCGGAAGCACGGGCTCCCACACCTGAAGCGGGAGGCCGTCGGAGTCGCTGAGGACCTCGCCCCGGACCTTCACGCGGCCGACGATCGCGTGACCGGAGAGGGCTTGTGTGAGGGCCTGGACGCTCCATGACGTCGCGCGCGGGGGTCGCACGGCGGAGGCGTTGAGGCTCTGCGTCACGGAGTACGCGGACTCCCCCGCGACGATGCGCTCGGCGGCCTCGCGAAGCACCCGCGCCACGACCACGTCGGGCACGAGGACGCGCCCCGGTCCGTCCGGCGCCGGGGCCGAGGCGTAGCCGGTCGGGGGTGTGCCGCCCGCGAACCGGCCTGAGCGGCGGAGCGCCGCGACGGACGAGGAGACCCGGGTGGCGGTGTTCTCGGCCTCCATACGAGCGACCTCGGCGAGGACCGAGGCGACGATGCGCCACGCCGGGGTGTCCGACGAGAGCCCGTCGCGGAGGGCGACGAAGCGGGCCTCCGAGCGCGCGTCGAGCGCGTCGATCAGGGAGCCGAGAGCCCCGAGACCCTGGCGCGAGAAGCGATCGAACTTCCAGACCGCGAGGACGTCGATCTCCCCCGAGCGCAGCATGGCGACGGCCCGGTCGGCGCGCTGGCGCGAGCGGCGTCCGGAGATCCCTTCGTCGACCAGCACCTCCACGACGTCCCAGCCTTCGCGGTCGGCGTGCTGGCGGAGGTCGGCCTCCTGGCGCGCGACGGAGGTCGACTCCTCCGACTTCTCGGAGAGGCGTACGTAGAGCGCGGCGCGTGGTCGAGTGGTCCTGGTCACTACTAGCCTCCGGGAGCGTGCGGGTTGACGCTCCGGGAGTGGGCCAGGAGCGCCCGGCTGCTCATGTGCCATTCGCAGGCTTCGGCGTGCCGGGCATGTGCACCGTCCACGCGAACAGCGCCCGCGAGGCGATCACCAAGATCTGCACGCTCCCGCTGCTCGCCGGGGAGAACGTCACCGCGGCGTTCGTCGTCCCCACGGTCGCGTCGGCCATCGACCTCGTCGTCCACCTCGACCGGGACGCCCGCGGGCGTCGGCGCGTCCGCGAGATCGTCGCCGTCCCGGGCCGGGTGGAGGACGGCGTCGTCGAGACCAGCGACATCTTCCACACCCGGCACGACCTCCTCGTCCGCGCGGACGGCTTCCCGCCGCACACCGACCGGTTCACCCGGATCGGGGTCGACGTCGTGCGCCTGCTGCGGGACGGGGTGTGACGTGGGAGTCGTCGCGGGGCTGCTGCTGGGTGCGGGGCTGTGCCTCCTGCTCTGGGCCGCCACGTCACCGGTCCCGCGCCGGCGGGAGGGCGGCCGGTGGAACGCCGACCTCCAGGACCTGCTCGTGCAGGCGGGGGCGGGCGGGGTGACCCCCGGCGGCCTCCTGGGGGCGTCCGCGACGGCCGGCGTCCTGACCATGACCCTCGGCACCGGGCTGACGCAGTCCCCGCCGGTCGCGGCGTGCTTCGCCCTCATGGCGGTGTCATATAATGTGGACCTGGTCCGCTGG
>CAUQTR010000209.1:0-4570 GCA_963521045.1 uncultured Actinotalea sp. | reverse complement strand
GCCGGCGGCGCTGCTCGCCCGCCACGTCGCCGACTCGGGTGTGCCGGTCCGCATCCAGGGCGTCGACGGTGCGAGCGTGCTCGCGCTCATGGCCCTCGGCGCGACGGGCGGTTCGGCGCTGAGCGTCGAGGCCGCTGGCCCCGGCGCACGGGAGGCCGTTGCCGGTGTGGTCGACCTGGTCGAGAGCGGGTTCGGCGAGACGGGCTGACGCGGGCACGCCTCTGCATTGACTGCAAGATTGCATCCGACGTAACCTTGCACTCGTGCAGATCGATCTCGCCGTGCCCGCGGCATCCGCGGCAGGGCCGCTGATGGCGGATGCCGCCCTCCCCGGTGTGCCCGAGGGGCTCGCAGGCGGGCCCGGTCCCGCGCCCGTGCCCGGGCTGCGCGAGCGGCAGAAGCGCGCACGGCGCGAGGCGCTCATCGATGCCGCGCACGCTCTCGTCGCCCGCCACGGCCTCGACAGGGTCACGGTCGAGGGGATCTGCGCCCACGCCGGCGTCTCCACCCGGACGTTCTTCAACTACTTCGAGTCCAAGGACGACGCGGTCCTCGCGTTCGAGCCCTTCACCATCGACCCGGCTCTCGCGCTCCGGTTCCGGGAGGGCGGGCCGACGGGCTCGCTCACGGCCGACCTCGAGCATCTCGTCGTCGCGCTCGTCGACCGGCCCCAGCCCAGCCGCGAGCGCATCGCGTGCGCGATGGAGCTCGCCCGCCGCGAGCCCCGGCTCCTCCACCGGCAGGTGCTCGCGTTCGAGCGGCACCACGCCGAGATCGCCGCGCTGGTCGGTGCGCGCCTGGGGCTCGCCCCGGGGGCGCCACGCGTGGAGATGCTCACGCTCCTGGTCATGGCGCTGACCCGGGCCGCCTTCGCGACGTGGGAGGCGGGCGGCCAGGAGGGCCCGGTCGAGGACTGCGTGCCCCGCGTGGTCGCGGATCTGCGGGACCTCATGACCGGGGCACCCGGGGGCTGACCGCCGCACCTCCCCGGCGCGACCGCACGACCGCACGTCACCACAGGACAGGACAGGACAGCCATGGCCAGCGCCCCACCCAGCACCACCGACGCACCGCTCGTGGTGCTCGACCGCCGCACCGTGTGGCTGATCTTCGGTGCGCTCATGGCGAGCATGTTCCTGTCGTCGCTCGACCAGTCGATCTTCGGCACGGCCCTCCCCACGATCGTCGGAGAGCTCGACGGCGTCGAGCACCAGGGCTGGGTGATGACGGCGTACATCCTGGCGATCGCGATCGTCATGCCGCTCTACGGCAAGTTCGGCGACCTGTGGGGGCGTCGCTGGCCGTTCCTCGTCGCGATCGGGCTGTTCACCCTGTCGTCCATCGGTGGTGCCCTCGCCAACTCCTTCGGCGAGCTCGTGACGTGGCGCGCGATCCAGGGCCTCGGCGGTGGCGGCCTGATGATCCTGTCCCAGGCGATCATCGCCGACGTGGTGCCGGCCAAGGACCGCGGCAAGTACATGGGCCCGATGGGGGCGCTCTTCGGCATCGCCGCCGTGATCGGGCCGCTGCTCGGCGGCTTCTTCACCGACCAGCTCACGTGGCGCTGGGCGTTCTGGCTCAACGTGCCGATCGGCATCGGC
The DNA here is from genome assembly GCA_963521045.1 of uncultured Actinotalea sp. GTDB lineage: Bacteria > Actinomycetota > Actinomycetes > Actinomycetales > Cellulomonadaceae > Actinotalea. The sequence continues at coordinate 2,969 of CAUQTR010000209.1, read as the reverse complement.
GCGTTCGCCGTGGCCTGGTTCGCCCTCAAGCTCCCCACTCACCGCGCCGGGCGCAAGATCGACGTCGCGGGCATCCTGCTCATGGTGCTGGGGACGTCCGGCATCGTGCTGCTGACCAGCTGGAACAGCTTCTCCGGCGACGCCGGCTACGACTGGGCGGACTGGCGCCTGCAGAGCCTGCTCGCGCTCACGGTGGTCTCGGTCGTGGCGTTCGTCCTCGTCGAGCGGCGCGCCGAGGAGCCGCTGCTCCCGCTGCACCTCTTCCGCAACCCGACCTTCGCGATCGCGACCTCGGTCGGCCTCATCATCGGCATGGGCATGTTCGCGGCCCTGACGTTCCTGCCGACGTTCCTGCAGATGGCCACGGGCGCTGGCGTCACCGAGTCCGGCTTCCTCATGCTCCCGATGATGGTCGGCGTCATGCTGACCGCGATCGGCTCGGGCGTGGCGATCACGCGCACGGGCCACTACCGGATGTACCCCATCGCGGGCATGGCCATCTCGACGCTGGGCCTCATCTGGATGACCCGGCTGACCGGGGACATCTCGATGCTCCTCTTCGGCACGATGATCTTCGTCCTGGGCGCCGGACTCGGGCTCGTCATGCAGACGATCGTTCTGGCCGTGCAGAACTCGGTCGACCCGCACGAGCTCGGCACGGCGACCAGCGCCAACAACTTCTTCCGCGAGATCGGGGCCGCGGTCGGGGTCGCGCTGTTCAGCACCGTCTTCACGGGCCGGCTCAGCGACCGCCTCGACCCCCTCTTCGCGGGCGCACCGGCGGGGGCGGCAGGCGGCGGCGCCGACTCCCTGACGCCGGCCGTCATCGAGGCCCTGCCGCCACAGCTCCGCGACGGTGTCGTGACGGCCTTCGCGGACGCGCTCGCGCCGGCGTTCTGGTACCTCGTCCCGGTGCTCGCGATCGGCTTCGTGCTCACGCTGTTCCTCAAGGAGGTCGCCCTCTCCGACGTCGCCGGCATGGTGGCGCGCGGCGAGGCCATCTCCGGGGACGAGGCCGAGGCGAAGCGCACCGCGACCGCCGGGGCGGCCGTGCCGCAGGGGCCGGACGGCGAGGTCGTCGTGGTCGAGGACTCCGCCCCCGCCGACGCCGACCTGGATTCGAGCCTGGACGCGTCGCGATCGCGCGACTGAGGGCGGTGGTCGGGCGCGACGGTAGCGTGGAGGCCGTGCCCGACCAGCCGATACCCGACGCCCCCGAGCCCGTCGCGGCCCCGAGCGCGCCCGCGCGGGTGCGGTCGGCCCGGCGGCAGTTCGCGGCGACGATCCTCGTGCTCGAGGCCTTCCTCGTGGGCTTCGCCGCCCTGGTCGCGTTCGGTCTGCGGATCGCGCCGCCGTCCGTGGTCTGGGGTGTCGGCGGCGCGCTCGCCCTGTCCCTCGTCCTCGCCTCCGGCCTGCTGCGCAGCCCCGCCGGCTACGTCGCCGGCTCGGTCCTGCAGCTCGCGGTGCTCGCGACGGGTGTCGCCGTCCCGATGATGTTCGTGCTGGGCGCGATCTTCGGTGTCCTGTGGGTCGTCGCCCTGCGCCTCGGCGCCCGGATCGACCGCGAACGGCTCGAGCGGTCGCTCGCGGCCCCGGCGTGACGGCCACCCGGCCGACCACCCGACCACTGCCACGCCCGTCCCGCCGCGCACGTCGGTGCCGCGTGCTCCCACTAGGGTGACGGCCATGAGTCAGCCCGAGCGCACCCTCGTGATCATCAAGCCCGACGGCGTCCGCCGGGGCCTCGTCGGGGAGGTCCTCGGTCGCATCGAGCGCAAGGGCTACACGCTCGTGGCCGCGGAGCTGCGCACCGCCGACGCCGACCTCCTGCACGCGCACTACGCCGAGCACGAGGGCAAGCCGTTCTTCGAGCCCCTCGTCGGGTTCATGAGCTCCGGCCCGGTGCTGGCCGCGGTCGTCGAGGGCCACCGCGTGATCGAGGGCTTCCGCGTCCTCGCGGGCACCACGGACCCGACGACTGCGGCTCCCGGCACGATCCGGGGCGACCTGGGCCGTGACTGGGGCGGCGCGGTCACCGAGAACCTCGTGCACGGCTCCGACTCGCCCGAGTCCGCTGCGCGCGAGATCGGGCTGTGGTTCCCGTCCCTGTGACGGGACCCGTCCTCCGGCGCCCGTAGGCTCGGCCCGTGCACCTCAAGACCCTCACCCTGCGCGGGTTCAAGTCGTTCGCGTCCGCGACGACGCTGCGCTTCGAACCCGGGGTCACGTGCGTCGTCGGGCCCAACGGCTCGGGCAAGTCCAACGTCGTGGACGCGCTCGCATGGGTCATGGGCGAGCAGGGGGCCAAGTCCCTGCGCGGCGGCAAGATGGAGGACGTCATCTTCGCGGGCACCTCCGGGCGCCCCCCGCTGGGCCGCGCCGAGGTGAGCCTCACCATCGACAACACCGATGGTGCGCTCCCGATCGACTACACCGAGGTGACGATCTCCCGGACGCTGTTCCGCAGCGGGGGCTCGGAGTACGCGATCAACGGATCGCCGTGCCGGCTGCTCGACATCCAGGACCTGCTCTCCGACTCCGGCCTCGGCCGCGAGATGCACGTCATCGTCGGCCAGGGCCAGCTCGACGCGGTGCTGCGCGCGACCCCCGAGGAGCGGCGCGGGTTCATCGAGGAGGCCGCCGGCGTCCTCAAGCACCGCAAGCGCAAGGAGAAGGCGCTCCGCAAGCTCGAGGCGATGCAGGCCAACCTCACCCGCCTCGGTGACCTGACCTCGGAGATCCGCCGCCAGCTCGGGCCCCTCGGGCGCCAGGCCGAGGTGGCCCGCAAGGCGCAGACGGTCCAGGTGGACCTGCGCGACGCGCGCGCCCGGCTGCTCGCCGACGACCTCGCGCAGCTCACGGCCACCCTCGAGCAGGAGATCGCCGACGAGAGCGCCCTCCTCGCGCGCAAGGCCGAGGTCGAGGCCGGACTGGCGATGGCCCGGGCGCGGCTCGGCGCGCTCGAGACC
>CAUQTR010000208.1:0-4606 GCA_963521045.1 uncultured Actinotalea sp. | reverse complement strand
CGCGCACCCCGGGCACGGGCCAGCTGGACGAGCAGCAGCCCGACGCCGCCGGCGGCCGCGTGCACGAGGACCGTCTGGCCGGCTCGGACGGGGAACGTCGCGTCCACCAGGTAGTGCGCGGTCATGCCCTGGAGCATCACGGCCCCGGCGACGTCGTCGGGCACGCCCTCGGGCACGCGCACCGCGCGGTCGGCGCGGACCGTGGTCACCTGCGCGTAGGAGCCGGACGAGCCGTCGGCCCATGCCACCCGGTCGCCCTCCGCGACGCCGTCGACCCCGGCCCCGACCCCGAGGACGACGCCCGCCCCCTCGTCGCCCGGCACGTGCGGCAGGGGTGCGGGGTACACGCCGGACCGGCGGTAGGTGTCGATGAAGTTGACGCCGGCCGCCGCGACGCGGACCGCCAGCTCGCCGGGTCCTGGTGCGGGAGCGGGGAGCTCGGTGGGAACGAGGACGTCGGGTCCGCCCGTGGCGGTGACCTGGATCGCGCGCATGGTGCCAAACTAGCCACGGATGCCGCGGCCGCCCCCGGGGAACCGGGCCGGGCGCAAGGCTGACGGTCTCCGGCGCGTCGCGGACGCACCATCATGCAGACCTGTGTATATTCATGCACATGACAGTGCGGGTCGCCGTCTCCGGCGCGAGCGGGTACGCGGGCGGTGAGGTGCTGCGGCTCCTGGCCGCGCACCCCGAGGTCGAGATCGGGGCCGTCACGGCCCACTCGTCCGCAGGCGACCGCCTCGGCCGCCATCAGCCGCACCTGCGCTCGCTCGCCGACCGCGTCCTGGTGAACACGACGGCCGCGACCCTGGCCGGCCACGACGTCGTCGTCCTCGCCCTGCCGCACGGTGCGTCCGGCGGGGTCGCCGCCCAGCTGGGTGACGACGCGCTGGTCCTCGACTGCGGCGCCGACCACCGGCTCGCGGACGCCCAGGAGTGGGCCGCGTACTACGGCGGCGACCACGCCGGCACGTGGCCCTACGGTCTGCCCGAGCTGCTCCTCCGCGAGGGTGGTGCCCAGCGCAGCCGACTCGAGGGCGCGCGGCGCGTCGCGGTCCCCGGCTGCAACGTCACCGCCGTGACGCTCGGCATCCAGCCCGGCGTGGCCGCCGGCCTCGTCGAGGCCTCGGACCTCGTGGCCGTCCTCGCCGTCGGGTACTCGGGCGCCGGGCGGGTCGCCAAGCAGCACCTGCTCGCGTCCGAGGGCCTGGGCTCCGCGGTGCCGTACGCCGTCGGCGGCAGCCACCGTCACATCCCCGAGATCGTGCAGAACCTCACGGTCGTGGGCGGCACCGACGTCTCGGTGTCGATGACGCCGGTGCTCGTGCCGATGTCCCGCGGCATCCTCGCGACGACCACCGCGCGTCTCGCGCCGGGTGCGGACGCGGACGCGGTGCGGGAGGCGTGGCGCGCGGCGTACGCCGACGAGCCCTTCGTGCACCTGCTGCCCGAGGGGGAGTGGCCGACGACCGCGGCGACGGTCGGCGCCAACACGGCCCTCGTCCAGGTCGCCGTGGACCGGCGCGCGGGTCGCGTTGTCGCCGTCTGCGCGCTGGACAACCTCGTCAAGGGCACCGCGGGTGCCGCCGTCCAGTCGATGAACCTCGCGCTCGGCCTGCCTGAGACGCTCGGTCTTCCCACCGAAGGAGTCGCCCCGTGACCGTGACCGCCCCCCGCGGCTTCCGTGCCGCCGGTGTCACGGCGGGCCTCAAGGCCTCCGGTGCACCGGACGTCGCCCTCGTCGTGAACGACGGCCCCGACCTCGTGGGAGCCGCGGTCTTCACGTCCAACCGGGTGGTCGGCGCGCCCGTCCTCTGGTCCCGCCAGGCGGTCGCCGACGGCGTCGTCGCGGCGGTGGCGCTCAACAGCGGCGGCGCGAACGTCGGCACCGGGCCGCTCGGCTTCCAGGACACCCACGCGACGGCCGAGCACGTCGCCGCAGAGCTCGGGGTCTCGCCCGGCGACGTCGTCGTCTGCTCGACCGGCCTCATCGGCGAGCGGCTGCCGCGGCAGACGCTGCTCGACGGCTTCACCGCCGCGGCGGCCGCGCTGACGCCTGACGGCGGCGACGACGCGGCCCTGGCCATCATGACCACGGACTCCGTCCCCAAGACGGTCCTCGTCGAGCGGGACGGCTGGTCGGTCGGCGGCATGGCCAAGGGCGCCGGCATGCTCGCCCCCGGCCTCGCCACGATGCTCTGCGTCCTCACCACGGACGCGCGCACCACGGCCGCCGAGGCGGACGCGGCCCTGCGCGCCGCGACGCGCACGACGTTCGACCGGGTCGACTCCGACGGCTGCATGTCGACGTCGGACACGGTCACGCTCCTCGCCTCGGGTGCGAGCGGAGTCACACCCACGCCGGCGGAGCTCGCCGAGGCGGTGCGGGAGGCCTGTGCCGTGCTCGCGCGGGCGCTGGTCGCCGATGCCGAGGGCGCCACCCACGACATCGCGGTCACCGTGGTCAACGCGGGGACCGAGGACGCCGCCGTCGCCGTCGCGCGGGCCGTCACGCGGTCCAACCTGTTCAAGGCGGCCATGTTCGGCAACGACCCGAACTGGGGCCGGATCATCGCCCAGGTGGGCACGGTGCCCGAGGAGGTCGCGGCGTTCGACCCCGAGCTGCTCGACGTGTCGATCAACGGCGTGCAGGTGTGCCGCGCCGGCGGCGAGGGCGAGCCGCGCGAGTCCGTCGACATCGCCGCGCACCGCGAGGTGCACGTCGAGGTCGACCTGCATGCCGGCGACGCGCGCGCCACCGTCTGGAGCAACGACCTCACGCACGCCTACGTCCACGAGAACAGCGCGTACTCCACATGAGCGACCAGCCCCGGGCCGAGCACGGCCCCACGCCCGACGTCCCCTGGACGGCCGCCCCGTCACCCGACGACGACGCGTTCGACACCCGCACCGACCTGCGCCCGGACCAGAAGGCCGAGGTCCTCATCGAGGCCCTGCCCTGGCTCCAGCGGTTCGACGGCGCGCTCTTCGTGGTCAAGTACGGCGGCAACGCCATGGTCGACGACGAGCTCAAGCGCGCCTTCGCGCAGGACATGGTCTTCCTGCGCCAGGTCGGCCTGCGGCCCGTCGTCGTGCACGGGGGAGGACCGCAGATCTCCACGATGCTCGCGCGCCTGGGTATCGAGAGCGAGTTCCGCGGGGGCCTGCGCGTGACGACGCCCGAGAGCATGGACGTCGTGCGGATGGTCCTCACCGGCCAGGTCTCGCGCGAGCTCGTGGGCCTGCTCAACGCGCACGGCCCGCACGCCGTCGGCCTGTCCGGCGAGGACGGCGGCCTGCTCCGCGCCCGGCGCCGGACGGCGACCGTGGACGGGCGCCAGGTCGACGTCGGCCAGGTCGGCGACGTCGTCGAGGTCGACCCGCGCGCGGTGCAGGACCTGCTCGACGCCGGTCGCATCCCGGTTGTCTCCACCGTCGCGCCCGACATCGAGGACCCGACCCAGGTGCTCAACGTCAACGCGGACACCGCGGCGGCCGCGCTCGCGATCGCGCTGGGCGCGACGAAGCTCATCATCCTCACGGACGTCGAGGGGCTGTACACCGACTGGCCTGACCGCTCGTCCCTCGCCCGCCGCATCCGCGTGTCCGCCCTGGCCGAGCTCCTGCCCCGGCTCGAGTCCGGCATGGTGCCGAAGATGGAGGCGTGCCTGCGCGCGGTCCGGGGCGGGGTGCCGCAGGCGCACGTCGTCGACGGGCGCCAGGCCCACTCCGTCCTCATGGAGGTCTTCACCGAGCGGGGCGTCGGCACCATGGTGCTGCCCGACGACCTGCGCACCGGCGCGATCCCCGTGGTCCGACCCACCGGAGGTGCCGCATGAACGACGTCGTCCCGAACCCGGCCGAGGGCGCGGGGGTCGAGCTCGCCGGCTCGGGCGCCGAGTGGACCGAGCGCTACGGCCGGGCCCTCATGAACACGTTCGGCACGCCGCGGCGCGTGCTCGTCCGCGGCGAGGGCGTGCACGTCTGGGACGCCGACGGGCGGCGCTACACGGACCTGCTCGGTGGCATCGCGGTCAACGTGCTCGGCCACGCGCACCCCACGCTCACCGCGGCGATCTCCGCGCAGCTCGGCACGCTCGGTCACGTCTCCAACTTCTTCGCGAGCCCGGTGCAGGTCGCGCTCGCCGAGCGTCTGGTCGCGCTCGCGGGTGGTGACGGCGGCTCGCGCGTCTTCTTCGCGAACTCCGGCACCGAGGCGAACGAGGCCGCGTTCAAGATCGCCCGCCGCACGGGCCGCCCCCGGGTCCTCGCGCTCGAGGGCGGCTTCCACGGCCGGACCATGGGTGCGCTCGCGCTGACCCACAAGCCTGCGATCCGGGAGCCGTTCGAGCCCCTGCCGGGCGGCGTGGAGTTCCTGCCCTTCGGTGACACCGGCGCGCTCGAGGCCGCGATGGCCGACGACGTCGCCGCGATCGTCCTCGAGCTCGTCCAGGGCGAGGCCGGTGTCCGGCCGCTGCCGCCCGGCTACCTCGCCCACGCGCGTGCGCTGGCCGACCGGCACGGTGCGCTGCTGGTGCTCGACGAGGTCCAGACCGGGGTCGGCCGCACGGGCGCGTGGTTCGCCTTCCAGCGGCCGGAGCTGGGC
>CAUQTR010000207.1:0-4630 GCA_963521045.1 uncultured Actinotalea sp. | reverse complement strand
GGCCCGGTCCGCGCCGGCCACCATGGCCAGCCAGCGGCGCATCGGCGCGACGGCTCCCGCGGGCAGCGCACCCTCGTGCGGACCGAGGTCGGCCAGGAGGAACAGCGGCACACCCGCCATGCCGCGCTCCCGCAGCCGGGCCATGAGCTCGCCCCGCACGGTGACCAGGGCGTCGGCCGGCACCCGGTTGAGGACCATGGCCATGGACGTACCGCGATGGGCCGCCTGGTCGAGCACCTGCCACGGGAGCGCGTCGCCGTACCGCGCAGCGGTGGTGACGAACAGCCACAGGTCGGCGGCCTCGAGCAGGCGGTGGGCGGTGCTGCGGTTGGCCTCCACGAGCGAGTCGAGGTCCGGCGCGTCCACGAGCGCGATCCCGCGCGGTACGGTCTCGCTCGGCACGACGTCGACCACCTCGTGCAGCGGGTGGCCCGCCAGGAGCTCGCCGTCCGCGGGGTGGTGGACGAGCACCGGCCGCCGGGTCGTCGGCCGCAGGACGCCCGCGGGACTGACCTCGGTGCCGACCACGGAGTTGACGATCGTCGACTTCCCGGCGCCGGTCGAGCCGGCGACGACCACGACGGCGGGCGCGGAGAGCTCGCGCAGGCGAGGCAGCAGGTGGTCGTCCAGCTGGTCGAGCAGCGCGACGCGCCGCGTCTCCGCGACCTCGACGCCGTCCAGCGGCAGCGGGAAGACGGTCGCCGCGACGTCGCGTCGCAGGTCGGTGACGGCGTCGAGCAGCGAGGCGCTCGCGCGCGGACGGTCGTCGGCCGGGGCCGCTGAGGGCGCGGAGCGGTCCGTGGCCCCGTGACCGACGGCGGCACCCCGTCCGCCGGTGGTGCTCGGTGCCATGGTCACGGGGTCATCCTCCCGTGCGCGGTGACGCGGACCAAACATGCGCGCCGCGCGCCGCGCACCCGCACGACGCCGGTCCCCCGCCCGCGTACCGCTCCGTTCACCCCGTCTCGGGCGAGGTCCTGGCGCTCCTGGGGAACAGTCGGGTCATGACGTCTGCAAGCGTCACGACCCCGAGCACGTCCTCCCCGGCGCGGACGACGGCCAGGTGGTTCCGGGTCTCCCGCATGGTCGTCAGCGCACCGTAGACCGGGGTGTCGGCCTCGAGCGTGAGGGTCGGGCGCATCAGCTGGGTGGCTGCGCGTTCGGCGGGCTCGGTGAGCGTGTCGCGGACGTGCACGACCCCTTCGGCAGCGGTCCCGCCGCCGGCGACCAGCACCCGCAGGTGCCCTGAGGCGCGGGTGGCGTCGCGGACGTCCCCGACGGTCGCACCGGTCGGGACGGCGGTGAGCCGGGCACCGGGGCGGATGAGGTCGCGCACCGTCAGGGACTGCAGCTCGAGCGCATCGGTGATCTGGGCGGAGTAGGCAGCGTCCAGGGCGCCCACGTTGGCCGAGTGCTCGACGAGGTGGCGCAGGTCGTCGGGGTTCTGGCCGGTGGCCAGCTCGTTCGACGGCTCCACGCCCACCCTGCGCAGGCACCAGTTGGCCATCTCGTTCAGCCCTCGCAGCAGCGGGCGCGTGAGGAACATGAACGCCCGCATCGGGATCGCCAGGAGGGTGGCCGACGTCTCGGGGTGGGCGATCGCCCAGGACTTGGGCGCCATCTCGCCGACCACCAGGTGCAGGAAGGTGACGATCAGCAGAGCGAGCACGAAGCCGGCGACGTCGGCGAGCCACAGGGCCAGGCCCCAGGTCTCGAAGAGCGGCGTGAGCCAGTGGTGGACGGCCGGCTTGGTCACGGCGCCGAGCGCCAGGGTGCAGATCGTGATCCCGAGCTGCGATCCCGCGAGCAGCACGGTGAGCTCGGTCGAGCTGCGCAGGGCGGCCCGTGCGGAGCGGCTGGATGCGGCGGCGTCCTCCAGGCGGTGGCGCTTCGCGGCGAGCGAGGCGAACTCGACGGCCACGAAGAACGCGCTCAGGGCGATCAGCGCGACGGTGACCGCGATGACGGCGGCGGGTGCGCTCATCGGTCCGCCTCGTCATCCGGGGTCGCGAGGGCCGTGGGGGGAGCTGCGAGGGTGATGCGGACGGTGGACGGGACGTGGCGCTCGATCTCCACCACCTCGATGTGCAGGCGGGTGGGTGGTGGGTCCTCGCGCAGGGCGAGGCTCGCCGGGTCGGGCGGGAGCTCGAGGTCGATGATCGTCCCGACGTCGGGGAAGGAGCCGTGCCGTGCGATGAGCAGGCCGGCGATGGTCTCGTAGTCGCCACGCGGGAGGTCGTGGCCCACCGAGCGCTCGACCTCGTCGATGTGGACGTCACCGTCCATGACCCAGGTGCCGTCGCCCTGGACGGGGATGTACGCCGGTCGTGCCGGGTCGTGCTCGTCGGTGATCTCCCCGACGAGCTCCTCGGCGAGGTCCTCGACGGTCACCACTCCCGCGAAGCCCCCGTACTCGTCGATGACGCACGCCAGCTGGTTGCGGCCCTCGGTGAGCACGGTCAGCACGTCGGGCAGTGCCATGGCGGTCGGGACCATCACGGGTGCGCGCATCAGGCTGGTGGCCGGCGTGGTGCCCGGCAGGTCGGTGTCCAGGACGTCCTGCAGGTGGATCACGCCCAGCACCTGGTCGTCGTCGTCCAGCACGGGGTACCGCGAGTGGCCCGCGCTCATCGCGGCCCGGACCTCGGCGAGGGTGTCGTCCACGCGCAGGACCCCCACCCGGGCCCGGGGGATCATCGCGTGCTCCGCGTCGCGTGCGGGGAAGTCCAGGATCCGGTCGAGCAGCACCGACAGCTCCGCGGGCAGGTCACCGCTCTCGCGCGAGTCGGCGACGATGTGCTCCAGGTCCCGCACGGTCGCCGAGTGCTCGACGTCGTGCACCGGCTCGATCCGCAGCGCGCGCAGGAGGGCGTTCGACGCGGCGTCGAACACCCGGATCAGCCAGCCGAAGATGCGCAGGTACCAGGTCGTCGACGTCGCGAGATGCAGCGCGACCGGCTCGGGACGCGCGATGGCGAGGTTCTTGGGGAACAGCTCCCCGAAGAGCATCTGCACGAACGTGGAGAAGACGAGTGCCAGAACCGTGCCCACCGCGATACCCACGCCGGTCGGAACCCCGACCCCACCCAGAGCCTCACCGAGCGACTCGCCGATCAGAGGTTCGGCGACGTACCCGACGAGCAGCCCGGTCACGGTGATACCGAGCTGCGCACCGGAGAGCATGAACGAGGTCCGGCGCGTCACACCGAGGGCACGTGTCGCGGCGGCGTCGCCGGCGGCCGACCGCGCGTTGAGCCGCGAGCGGTCCACCGCCATGTAGGCGAACTCCTGGGCGACGAAGTAGCCCGTGGCGGCCGTGATCGCCAGGACGACCAGGATCCCCAGGAGCAGGGACAGCACCCACATCAGTGGTTCCCCCCTCTCGCGACCTCGGTGCTGCGCCGCCTGAGGGGGTTCGGACTGTCGCTGTCCATCGGTCTCCAGCTCGAAGGGTGGGTCCTCGCGGCCGATGTCGGGTCGGCGCGCTCGGCTCCTGAGGCTGTCACGATACGTGGCCGCGCGGGCGAGTGCCCACGCCACCGACGGCGCGCAGCGGCCCGCACGCAGCCAGTAACCTGTGCGACGGCGCCTGGCTCCCCCGACGGTGGTCCCCGGAGGGACCGGGAGGAGTTCCGCACGTCCGGCCCCCGTAGCTCAGTGGATAGAGCATCGGACTTCTAATCCGCAGGTCGCAGGTTCGAATCCTGCCGGGGGCACCACAGGGGCACCACCGCAGGGGGCACCACCGCAGGCGTGCGGTGGTCGGGGCGTCGTGCTTCGCGTGCCTGGCACCCGTGGTACCTGGATCCGGCGTGCCACGGCACGCACTGTTGCCGCATGACCACCACCACGACACCCCTGATCACCCGCACCGACCGCTCCGTGCCCCTCACCGTCCAGCAGCGGTGCTCATTGCCACCGGCGGACGCGTTCCGCATCACCGTGCCGATCGACCTCGCGAGCGTGTTCCCGCGCGTTCCGGGACTGCCGTCCCTCACGGGCGTCGCGCACCAGACCGGCCCCTGGGACCACGCGGGAGCGTCCCGCTACCCGCAATTCAGCGACGGCTCCCAGGCCTTCGAGCAGATGACCGAGTACACGACCGGCCACAGCTTCGCCTACCAGCTCACCGAGTTCACCAACGCGCTGCGGCGCCTCGCGGTCGCCGTCCGGGGCGAGTGGACCTTCACGCCCGACGGCGACGGCACCATGATCCGCTGGACCTACGAGTTCAAGCCCAGGCCGGGACGCCGCTGGATCGTCGCCGGCCCGTTCGCCCCGATGTGGCGGGCCTTCATGCGCCGGACCCTGGCGAACATCGCCGCGGCCGTCGAGCGCGCATGACCGACCGGCTCGGGAGAGGCCGCGGGTGCGACGACGTCGGCCGGCGACATACTGGGCCGGTGGCGGACCGTCCCAGCCCGGAGCTCGGCAGCGCCCTGCGCGCCTGGCGCGACCGCCTGTCCCCGCTCGACGTCGGCCTCCCACGAGGCCGGCGGCGGCGCACGCCCGGCCTGCGCCGCGAGGAGCTCGCCGAGCTCAGCGGGCTGTCGGTCGACTACCTCGTCCGGCTCGAGCAGGGGCGCGCCCTCCGGCCGTCCCTGCAGGTCGCCCAGGCGCTGGCCCGCGC
>CAUQTR010000206.1:0-4649 GCA_963521045.1 uncultured Actinotalea sp. | reverse complement strand
GGGGCCCGACCGCGGCCGCGGGCGCGCCCGCGGCGAGCACCGAGGAGCGGGCAGCGGCGACGTCGTCGGTGCCCGTGGACGACCACGAGCCCGAGCCGGTCCGCGCCCACCCGTACTCGTGGCTGCACATGATCGTGCTCGTCGTGGTCGCCTTCGTGCTCGGCATGCTCATCTTCATGGTGGTCATGCGCGACAGCCCGCCCACCGACGGCACGGACGTCCCCACCGGCCAGGCCTCGACCTCGGTCGTCGTCGTCCACCCACCCGCCGACCGCGCGGGTACCTCCCACCACCCGACAGGGGATCTGTGACCGCCTCCGACCGTGCCCTCGCCATCGCGATCGACGCCGCCCGCGCCGCGTCCGACCTCAAGGCCGAGGAGATCATCGCCCTCGACGTGAGCGAGCGGCTCGTCCTCACGGACGTCTTCCTCATCGCCTCCGCGACCAACGAGCGGCAGGTCTCCGCGATCGTCGACGCCGTCGAGGAGGCGCTGCACGCGAAGGGCGTCAAGGCGATCCGGCGCGAGGGCGTCCGCGAGGCGCGCTGGGTGCTGCTGGACTTCGGCGACGTCGTCGTGCACGTGCAGCACGCGGACGACCGCGTGTACTACGCGCTGGAGCGGCTGTGGGCGGACTGCCCCGTCGTCGAGCTGCCCGCCGACGTGCGCGGTGGGGACGGGCTGGTCGGCTGATGGCGGCACGCGCCGTCGCGCTGTGGCGGCACGGGCGGACGGAGTACAACGCCACGGCCCGCCTCCAGGGCCACACCGACATCCCGCTCGACGAGGTCGGGGCCTGGCAGGTCGCCGAGGCGGCGCAGCACCTGGCGCAGCGGCACACACCGAGCCGGATCGTCTCCTCCGACCTCGTCCGGGCGGTGGCGACCGCCGAGGCGCTCGCGGGCCTCACGGGTGTGCCCGTCGAGGTCGATCCACGGCTGCGCGAGCGGGGTTTCGGTGCGTGGGAGGGGCTGACGGCCGCAGAGATCGAGGAGCGCTGGCCCGACGCGTACGCCGTCTGGCGGGCGGGCAAGGACCCGCAGCGCGCGGGTGCCGAGAGCCGCGACGAGGTCGCCCGTCGCGTGGTCGAGGCGGTCGCCGCGCACGCGGCTGCGGTCGAGGACGGCGGGACGCTCGTCGTGGTCTCGCACGGTGCGGCGATCACGCTGGGGCTCGTGGCCCTGCTCGGGCTGGACCCTGCGACGTGGCGGGGCCTGGGCGGGCTGCACAACGCCCACTGGTCGTTGCTGCGCGCGAGCCACCGGGACATCGGACCGGCCTGGTACGTCGAGTCGCACAACCTCGGCCCCGCGGTCGCGGTCGACGACTGGAACGCGGGGGTGCCTGCCGACGCGATGCCGAGCAGCACCGCGGACGCCCTGCGCGCCTGAGCGGGGGACGACCCGTAGTGCCGCGGTGTGGCGCCCGTCACGTCGCACGGCATGGGCCCGGATTGGCTCTCGGCGCCCGCCGTCGCCTAGACTGCACGAGCCCTCCGGGGCGAACGGGGCTGTGGCGCAGCTGGTAGCGCACCTGCATGGCATGCAGGGGGTCAGGGGTTCGAGTCCCCTCAGCTCCACCCGGGACGACGGCTTGCGGACTGCAGGTCGTCGGTTTCCATCTCTGCCTGCTGGACGCTCCCGACGGCAGCGGTCAGGCGCGCGGCGTGCGCACCGTGAGGGCGACGAACCACGCGACGCCGACGGCGAGGTGCATGGCGCCGAGGGTGAGCATGGTGGCCGTGTCGGGGGCGGCGAGGACCGCGCCGAGCGACACGACCGCGAGCACCAGCCCCACCCAGGCGAACACGACGCGCGCCTTCGGCCACCGGCGTGCGAGGAGCCAGACGACCAGCCCGCCGACGGCGACCGGGACGATCGAGGCGATCACGACCGCGGGCCACGTGACGACGTCGCCGTTCATCTCGAGCGACGCACCGGCGCCCGCGCCCAGAGTGACGATCGCGACGTTGAGCAGGGCGGAGGCGCCGCCCGCGATGAGGGCTCGGGCCCAGACGGGCGGCGAGACCTGGGTGGTGGTCGGGGTGGTGGACGTGGCGGTGCTGCGGGTCGTCGTCATGGCGTGTGCTCCTAGGTGTGAGGACCGATGCGGTGACCGTAGCCGATGCTTGACCCAGTCAACTATTGGGTGTTCATCCTTCGGGATATGCTGACGCCCGTGAGCACCCCCACGAGCGACCCGCGCCGGGAGCTCGGGCGGCTCGAGGAGGCGGGCGCGATCTCCCGCGCGGTGATCCGGGCGGCCGACGAGATCAAGGCCAACTTCGGCGAGGCGGTCGCTCCGCTCGGCGTGCCGGCGCACCTCGCGCGCGCGGTGATCATGCTCGACGACCCGTCGACGATGAGCGAGCTCGCCGAGCGCCTGCGGTGCGACCCGTCCTACGTGACGTCGCTGGCCGACCAGCTCGAGGAGCGTGGCCTGGCCGGCCGCGCACAGGGCGCGGACCGCCGCGTCAAGCTCCTCGCGCTCACCGACGACGGCCGTGCGCTGCGTGCCCGCGTCGCGGCGACGATCTCCGCGGAGAGCATCGTGCTCAGCCGGCTGGACGACGCCCAGCGCGCGGCCCTCCTCCCGCTGCTCGAGCAGCTGCTGGGGGAGTCACCGATCCGCTGACGGTGCGGTGGGCGCGCGGTGCGGTGGCCGGGCGGTTCAGGCGCCGGGCTCGCGGAACTCCGGACCGGCTGCGCCGCCGGCGCCACCGCGCGGCGCGTGGTCCGGCGGCAGGGAGCGGCCGTCCTCGACCGCCAGCTCGTACGCCGTCGCGTCCTCGAGCGCGACGACACCGCTCGGGTCGGTGCGGCCGGGCTCGCCCCGGTGCTGGGGGACCTCCGCCTCGGCGGGGTGGCCCAGGGGTGCGAGCTCGGGTCCCTCGGTCATGGTGCGCCTCCGGTCGTGGTGCGAGTCGTGGTCGTGGGGCTCCGCCGGCGCGGGCCGCGTTCTCGCCCCCGCCCCATGCTCGCCCGTCGGGCTCGCCGGTGCGCGTCGGCGGTCTCCCGCCGCGACGTCGTCGTCGCGTCGTGATGGCATGGGGTGGTGACGACGAGCGACCCAGCCGACCTCACCGGCCTCGCCGGGTGGGTCGCCGACACCATCGCGACGCTGGGGCCGACCGGCGTGGGTGCCATGGTCGCCCTCGAGACCGTGTTCCCGCCGATCCCGAGCGAGGTGGTGCTCCCCGTCGCGGGTCTGCTCGCCGGCCAGGGGCGGATGTCGGTCGCCCTCGCCGTGGTGGGCGCGACCGTCGGCTCGGTCGTCGGCGCCCTCGTGCTCTACCTCGCCGGCGCGCGCCTCGGGCGTGACCGGCTGACGCGGTTCGCCGAGCGTGCACCGCTGCTCGAGCCGCGGGACCTCGACCGCGCGGACGACTGGTTCCGGCGGCACGGCAAGGGCGCCGTCCTCACGGGGCGCGCGGTCCCCGTCGTGCGGAGCCTGGTCTCCGTCCCGGCGGGCGTGAACCGCATGCCGCTGGTCCTGTTCGTGCTGCTCACGACGCTGGGCAGCGCCGTGTACAACGGGGTGCTGATCGGGCTCGGCTACGCGCTAGGTGGCCGGTGGACGCGGATCGGCGAGTACAGCGATGTGATCAACTACGTCGTGTACGCGGCGATCGCCGTCGCGATCGGGGTCTTCGTGCGCCGGCGGCTGGGCGAGCGCCGCCGCGCGACCACACGCCCGGTCCGCCACGAACGCGACCACGAGGAGCACCGGTGAACCGTCCCGTCCGGATCGGACTGCAGATCCAGCCGCAGCACGCCGACTACCCCGCGATCCGGCGTGCGGTCGCGGCTGCCGAGGAGGCGGGTGTCGACGTCGCCTTCAACTGGGACCACTTCTTCCCGCTCACGGGCGATCCGGACGGCCTGCACTTCGAGTGCTGGACGATGCTCGCGGCGTGGGCCGAGGCGACCGAGCGGGTCGAGATCGGCGCCCTGGTGACGTGCCAGAGCTACCGCAACGCCGACCTCCTCGCGGACATGGCGCGCACCGTGGACCACATCAGCGACGGACGCCTGATCCTCGGCATCGGGGCCGGCTGGTTCGAGCGCGACTATGCCGAGTACGGCTACGACTTCGGCACCGCGGGCTCGCGGATCGCCGACCTCGCCGAGGGCATGACCCGGATCCGGGCGCGCTGGGGCGCGCTCAACCCGCCCCCCACGCGTGAGATCCCGGTGCTCGTCGGCGGTGGGGGCGAGCGGAAGACCCTGCGCGTCGTCGCGGAGCACGCGACCATCTGGCACTCCTTCGCGGACGTCGAGGCCTTCACGCACAAGTCGGCCGTGCTCGACCGGCACTGCGCCGACGTCGGACGGGACCCGGGTGAGATCGAGCGGTCGGTCAGCGCGGGCCGCGCTGACGTGCCGGGGGAGTCGGCCGACGCGCTGCTCGGCCTCGGCGCCACCCTGTTCACCGTCGACGTCGGCGGCCCGCGCTACGACCTGGGCCGGCTGCACGAGTGGCTCGCCTGGCGGGACGAGCGCAACGCCGCTCGATGACGGGCGGCGTGACGAGGGTGGCGTGACGTGCCGGACGGCCGAGCTGACGCGCGCCGCCGGCCGTTCGCTCTGGGCGAACACGGCGGTGCCGGCCCGGTCACGGGCGACGACGGCACCGCTCGCGCCGCGGC
>CAUQTR010000205.1:0-4653 GCA_963521045.1 uncultured Actinotalea sp. | reverse complement strand
CGGCACACCCGCGGCACGCCGCCCAACGTGGTCGAGACGGATCCGGCGACCTGGCTCGCGCTCGTCACGGGCGCGCTCGGCTGGGCCGACGCCGTCGCCCGCGGTGACGTGCGTGCGTCGGGCGAGCGGGCGGACCTGTCGGCCCACCTCCCGCTCCAGGCGGCCCGTGCGCGGTGACGGCATGCCCTCGGCGTGAGGGTGAGGCGGATGCCGCCGGGGCGAGGCAAACGACCGAGGGGTGAACATCTTGTCCGAGGCATGAACAGGTGTGGTCAGGGTCATGACCAGACCCGGTGCGGGTCTGGTTTTTCACCCGGGTGACGTCTAGCGTCCGACCGTCGGAGGCGCCGTGGAGCGCGCCGGCACCCGTCGGACGGCCCGTGGAGGTCAACCAGATGCTTCCCCCTCGGCGCGGTATCCCGCGCCTCCTCGTGCTCGCGGCAGCGGGGGCCACCGCCCTCACCGCCGGGATCGTGGCACCCGCCGCGGCCGACGACGTCGTCGCTGCCGCCGCCACCCACACCATCGCCGACGTCCAGGGGACGGGCGACGCCACCCCGGTCGCCGGCGCGACCGTCGTCGTCGAGGGCGTGGTCACCGCCGACCACCGCCAGACGGGCGGCTACCGCGGCATCTTCATCCAGACCGCCGGCAGCGGGGGCGGCGAGGACGCGACCCCCGGCGCCTCCGACGGCATCTTCATCTTCCTCGACCGGGCGACCACCACGGCCGTCATCGGCGACACCGTCCGGGTCACCGGCGTGGCCGCGGAGTACTTCGGCCTCACGCAGGTGAACGCGAGCGGTGCCGGTGCGGCGGTCGAGGTGCTGGGCGCGGGGACGCTGCCCGCAGCGGTCGCGCTGCCCGACTCCGTCCGTGGCACCGACCGCGAGCAGTACGAGGGCATGCTGGTCGCCCCCCAGGGCGAGTACCGCGTCGCGTCGACCCACGAGGTCGAGCGGTTCGGTGCCCTGTGGCTGAGCGCGGGCACCGACCCCCTGGTCAAGAGCACCGAGCAGGTCCGGCCCGGGCCCGAGGCGGACGCCATCGCCGCGGCCAACGACGCGCGCCTCCTGCTGCTCGACGACGGCCGCAACGCGCAGAACGTCGCGGCGTCGCAGCCCTACCTCACCGCGGACGACCCGGTCCGCACGGGTGACGCCGCGGTCTTCTCGGACCAGTCCTACGTGCTCCACTACGGCTTCGACCGCTGGCGCCTCCAGCCGACGACGCCGCTCGACGCGACCACCTCGGACGCGCTCGAGCCGACGTTCGCCGAGCTCAACCCCCGCCCGGCCGCGCCCGACGCCGTCGGCGGCGACCTCACGGTCGCGGCCTTCAACGTCCTCAACTACTTCACGACGCTGACGTCCCAGGACCCGGAGGCGCGCGGCGCCGCCACGCCCGAGGCGTTCGCCATCCAGAAGGCGAAGATCGTCGCCGCGATCTCCGCGCTCGACGCCGACGTCGTCGCGCTGCAGGAGATCGAGAACTCCGTCCACTTCGGTGACGGCACCCCGGACGTCGCGCTCGCCGACCTCGTCGCCGGCCTCAACGCGGACGCCGGCCAGGACGAGTGGGCGTACGTGCCCACGCCGGCCGCGCTCGTCGGCGCGGATGCGCCCGAGACCGACGTGATCATGAACGCTCTCATCTACCGCCCCGCGGCCGTGACGCCGCTCGGGGAGGCGACCACGCAGGTCGACGAGACGGTGTGGGACATCGCGCGCGAGCCGATCGCTCAGGCGTTCACGACGCCCGCGGGCGAGGGCTCCGCGTTCCTCGTCGTGGCCAACCACTTCAAGTCCAAGGGCGGCAGCGGCACCGAGCCCGCCGACGGCCAGGGCTTCTTCAACGCCGAGCGGGTCGAGCAGGCCCAGGCCGTGCTCGCGCTCACGGGTGAGCTGCAGGCCCAGACGGGGATCGACGACGCCGTCGTGCTCGGCGACCTCAACGCCTACGCGTTCGAGGACCCGATCGCCGCCTTCACCTCGGCGGGGTGGGTCGACCTCGTGCCGGCCCGTGCGCCCGGCCAGTCGACCTACACGTTCGACGGCGAGCTGGGGTCGCTCGACCACGCCCTCGCGACGCCGTCCTTCGCGGCGCGCGTCACGGGTGCGGACGTCTGGGACATCAACGCCGACGAGTGGTCCGGGTACCAGTACTCGGCGCTCAACGCCGACGCGAGCCACGTCTACCGGGCGTCCGACCACGACCCGATCGTGCTGGGCGTGACCGACGGCGGCGACGGTGGCCCGGGCGGCACGGTCGAGATCGACCTGCTCGGCATCAACGACTTCCACGGGCGGCTCGAGGCGGACGGCGTCACGGCCGGCGCGGCGGTGCTGGCCGGCGCGGTCGACGCGTACCGCGCCGACAACGCGAGCACCCTGTTCGTCTCGGCCGGCGACAACATCGGGGCCTCGACCTTCACGTCCTTCGTGGACGAGGACCAGCCGACCCTCGACGCGCTCGACGCCATGGGGCTCGACGTCTCGGCGATCGGCAACCACGAGCTCGACCGAGGCCGTGCGGACCTCGAGGACCGGGTCGTCCCGCAGGTCGAGTTCCCGTACCTCGCGGCGAACCTCTACGACACGACGACGGGCCAGCCGGCCTTCGACGAGTCCTGGGTCACGGAGGTCGACGGCGTGAGCGTCGGCTTCATCGGCGCGGTGACGGCCGAGCTGCCCTCGCTCGTCAGCCCGACGGGCATCGCGACGATCGAGACCCGTCCCGTCGTCGCGGAGGTCAACCGGGTGGCCGCCGCCCTGAGCGACGGCGACGAGGCCAACGGCGAGGCGGACGTGCTCGTGCTCCTCGTCCACGAGGGGCCGGCCTCGGGCGCCGTCGAGGCGTCCACGGACGACTCCGTGTTCGGCCAGATCGTCGCCGGTGTCGACGCGGAGATCGACGCGATCTTCGCCGGGCACACCCACCAGGCGCACGCGCACCAGCTGCCGGTCGCCGGCTGGCCGGAGGGCCTGACCCGGCCCGTCGTCCAGAGCGGCCAGTACGGCCAGAACCTCGCGCACGTGACCTTCGAGGTCGACGCCGCGACGGGTGAGGTCGTCACGACCGCGTCCGAGGTCGTGCCGCTGGCGCCGGGCGGCGTGGCCGCCTTCCCGGCGGACCCCGAGGTCGCGCAGATCGTCGCCGACGCCAAGGCGCGGGCGGACGAGCTGGGCAAGGTCTCGCTCGGCCAGATCACCGACGACCTGCTCCGTGCGCGCTCGTCGACCGGGTCGGACAACCGCGGCGGCGAGTCCACCCTGGGCAACCTCGTCGCGGACGTCCAGCTGTGGGCAACGCAGGACGTCGACGCCCAGATCGCCTTCATGAACCCGGGCGGCCTGCGGGCGGACCTCACGTACGGCTCGTCCGGCCCGGACGACCCGGACGGCAACGTCACGTACCGCGAGGCGGCGACGGTCCAGTCGTTCGCCAACACGCTCGTGACCATGACGCTCAGCGGGACTCAGGTCGTCGACGTGCTCGAAGAGCAGTGGCAGCCGGCGGGCGCGAGCCGGCCGTTCCTCAAGCTCGGCGTCGCCGGGCTGACCTACACCTACGACCCGACCGCCACCGCGGGTGAGCGGATCACCGACGTGCTCGTCGGCGACACCCCGCTCGACCCGAACGGGCAGTACCGGGTCGTGGCGAACTCCTTCCTGGCCGGGGGTGGCGACAACTTCGCCACCCTCGCGCTGGGCACGGACAAGCGCGACTCCGGCCGCGTCGACCTCCAGGCGTTCGTCGACTACCTGGCGACGTTCTCCCCGGTCAGCCCGGACCTCGCCCAGCGCGCGGTCGGCGTCGACCTGGCTGACGTGCCCGCCGTGGGCTTCGCGCCCGGTGACACGGTGAGCGTGGCACTGTCCTCGCTGCTGTTCAGCGCGGGCGAGCCGCAGGACGGTGCCGAGGTCGCGCTGAGCGTCGGTGGCACGCAGGTGGCGACGGCTCCGATCGACCCCACGATCGTCGACACGACCGACGAGGTCGGGCGCGCCACCGTGACGTTCACGGTGCCCGCGGACGCGGCCGGCCCGGAACCGACGGCGCTCGAGGTCACCGGGACCGTGGCGGTGACGGGCACGACCTTCACGTTCACGGTGCCGGTCGCCGCGGCTGCCGAACCGGCGACGTGCAGCGTGAGCTACAGCGCGCAGCCGCTGGGGCTGGGCATCTTCCTCAGCGCGGTCCGGGTGACCAACCTCAGCGACGAGCGCCTGCGCGGCTGGGACCTCACCTGGGACTTCACGGGCGGGGAGCGCACGCTGCTCGGTTTGGGAGCCCGCGTGGACCAGGACGGCACGACCGTGACGGCGTCGAGCCGGGCGGTCCTGCGGCCCGACCGGTCGGCGTCGTTCCTCGTGCTGGGCTACGGCAGCCCGGCGGCCCCCACGGGCTTCGAGCTCGACGGGATGGCGTGCTCGACGTCGTGATGCGTCGACACCCCCGCTAGGTCCTGCGGCCCTCCACCCGAGCGGTGGAGGGCCGCGGGCGTCCTAGGCTTGCGGGGTGAGCAGCGATCCCGTCGGCCCCGAGGAGGTCGGCCCCGAGGAGGAGGCCCCCCCGACGCCGGAGGCGGCCCCGCCGGCGGCCGATGCGGCCCTGCCGACGCCGGAGGAGCTCGCCCACGCGCGTGAGGGC
>CAUQTR010000204.1:0-4656 GCA_963521045.1 uncultured Actinotalea sp. | reverse complement strand
GGCCACCCCGACACCCCGCTCGTCCTCGTGACCAAGGCGGGGGCGTCCCACGAGGTGCTCCAGCGGGTGCTCGCCGCGGTCGCGCGCGAGCCCGGCACCCCGCAGGTCGAGGTGCTCCTGTGCGAGGTCGGCGAGCAGGCCGTGCGGCTGCGCGACGGCAGCGCCGACGTGGCGATCATGCACCGGCCGGTCGACGACCTCGCCGGCTTCGACACGGAGGACCTGTGGACGGAGGGCCAGGTCGCGCTCCTGCCTGCGGGCCACCCCCTCGCTGAGCGGGACCGACTCACGATGGCGGAGGTGAGCGACGTGCCGGGGCTGCCGATCGCGCGGTGGCCTCGCCTCGACGGGACCTACCCGCCCGGTCCGGGCCCGGAGGTGCACACGCAGGCCGAGCTCGCCCAGCTCGTCGCGCTCGGCAAGACGCTGCTCGTCATCCCCGCGTCGAGCCGCGCCTGGCAGTGGCCGGACCACGTCGCCGTCCCGGTCGTGGACGCGCCCGAGATCACCACGGTCATCGCCTGGCCGGCCACCAGCCGCTCGCTCGCGGTCGCCTCGGTCGTCCGGGCGGCGACGCGCGTGCGCGACGCCGCACTGCTCGCGCCGGCGGGCTGAGTCCCAGCAGCTCGGCCCGTCCACCGCCCCACCTGCGAGAGGCCACCGTGAGCACCCGCAACCCCGCTGTCGACGCGTTCCTCGACGGGCTCGACCATCCGCTCGCCGACGACGTCCGCGCGCTCCGGCTGGAGATCCTCGCGCTGCCCGTCGGGGTGCAGGAGCAGGTGAAGTGGAAGGCGCCGAGCTTCACCTACGACGGCGTCGACCGCGTGACCTTCAACCTCCGGCCGACGGACCGGCTCCAGCTGGTCCTGCACCGGGGCGCCAAGGTCAGGCCGGACGGCGAGGAGTTCACGTTCGCCGACGACGCCGGCCTGGTCGAGTGGATCACCCCGGACCGCGGGACGGTCACGCTGCCACCCGCCGAGCTCGCTGCCCGCCGGCCGGCTCTGCTCGACCTCGTCGCCCGGTGGGTGGTCGCCTGAGGGCGCGGGCCGGTGCCCTGATCCGGAGTCAGGACAGCGCGGCCTGGAAGATGCCGAAGTTGCCGGTCATCCACTGCGCCGTGAGCTTCAGCCGGGCGATCCGCCACCCGCCGGGCGTCCGCTCGAAGCGGTTCGTGTAGTGGCCGTAGACGGTCTGGTCGCTGTCACCGGTGCTGTTCGGGCGGTGGTGGCTGGCCCGGACGTAGGCGACGCAGGTCGCGTGGTCGTCGTCGTCGAACGTGACGACCAGGTTCGTGATCATGTGCTGCGTCGCGGTGAACGACTCCATCCGTGGCGCGGTGCCCGCCACCCAGTCGTCGGCGCCGACGCGGACGACCGGCTGGCCGAAGCCGTCGCTGAAGTCGATCTCGACCTCGTCGGTGAAGCAGGTGCGGAACAGGTCCCAGTCGCGGGAGTCCGTCCCGGTGGCGTAGCGGAGCTGCACGTCGCAGATCTCCGCTCGGTCCAGCAGGCGGCGGAGGGCGGTGGGCTCGGTCGCAGTCTCATGTGACGTTGTCATGTGAATCACGATGAGCCGCTCATGTGACGTTGTCAAGTAGCTTGTCCGGCATGGTGACGCGAGCGGAGGCAGCCGCGGAGACCCGTCGCGCCCTGGTGGCTGCGGCCTCGGAGCTGCTCGACGAGGGCGGGCCCGACGCCGTCACCCTGCGTGCCGTGGGAGCGCGCGCCGGGGTCTCGCGAGGTGCTCCGTACGGGCACTTCGACAACAAGGAGGCCCTCCTCGCCCGCCTGGCGATCGACGCCTGGACGTCGCTCGCCCACGAGGTGGAGCTGCTGCGCGCGACGGAGGGCCGCGCGCCGGCCGTGCGGCTCGAACGCGCCGTCGTGACGCTCGTCGAGGTCGCCCGACGTCGCCCGCACGTCTACGCGCTGATGTTCAGCACCCCCGCCGACGAGCCGGAGGCCGCTGCGGCCGCCGGCCGCCTCGAGCAGGCCTTCCTCGACATCGTCGCCGACGTGGTCGGCCCCGCGCAGGCGCTGCGCCACGCCGCCCTGCTGATGTCGAGCGCGCACGGGATCGCCGGCATGGAGATCAGCGGGCACCTGGCGAAGGAGAAGTGGGCGGTCGACGGCGACGACCTCGTGCGCCTGCTGGTCGACGCGATCCGGCTCACCCGGTGACCTGGATCACCCCCACGTCGCACTGGACCGGGTACGACTCCGCGCAGCCGCCGTCAAGCCAGACGTCAATGCGGTCGCCGTCGCGCAGGTCGGCCACCGTGCGGCCGCCGTCCCGGGTGACGACGGGGTCGCCCTGACCCAGCCAGAGCCCTTCGTAGTAGGGGTCCGATGCGTCCGCGAGCGAGGCCCTCTCACCGTCCCCGGCGACGACGCCGCTCACGTCGGCGCGCCCAGCAGTTGCCGTGCAGCCCGCGACGAGCGCGACGACGGCGGCCGCGAGCACCGTGCACCGCGACCTGGTCCAGGGGGCCATGTCGTTCAGGCCGACGCGATGGAGCTGAGCAGCTCGGCGCCCGACCTGACGACGACCGCGCCGTCGGCCAGGTCAGGGGGAAGCTGCCGGCGCGCGTGCTCGGACGTTGTGGCCACCGGGCAGCCGACCGGGATGATCGCGAAGCCGGCCCGGTCGGCGACCTCGACGAGGACGTCCCACACCTCGCGCCCGGAGGCATGGGTGACCATGAAGCCTGTGCCCAGGTCGGCGCCGTACAGCTCCGCCTCGCCGTCGCTGAACTCGAGGTGCTTCCCCCCGTGCGGCGCGTCCCTGAGGTGCGGCGCAAGCACGTCCTCGACGACCCTCGGGTCCACCGACGCGGCGGCGCCGGAGTCGAAGCGCTGCAGGAAGATGTCGAAGCCCACGGGTGCATGGTCCAGGACGAGCGACGCCCGCGGAAGGGCCGGGCGTCAGGGCCGCGGCGACGTCGTCGTGCGGCGGCCTGCGTGCAGGGACGCCAGGAGCGCGAGCCGGTCGGCGTCGGGCGTGCCCGGCTCGACGGTGAAGACCAGGAGGACGGGGCCGGGGCTGCCGGGCAGCGGGTAGGTGTCCCAGTGCAGCGCGACGTCGCCGACCTCGGGGATGCGGAACGTCTTGGTGCCGCTGACGGAGCCGCGCACGTCGTGCCGGGCCCACAGCCGACGGAACTCCGCGCTCCGGATCGTCAGCTCGCCGACGACGGCGGTCGCGCGCGGGTGCGTCGGGTCGGCCGCCACGGCGGCGCGCATCATGCCGATGTAGTCCAGCGCCTGGCGTTCCCAGTCCTGGCAGCTGCGCTGGCTCGTCATCGTGTCGTCGAACATCAGCAGCAGCATGTTCAGACGTTCCGGCGGGAGGTCGCCCGGGTCGCCGAGCAGCGCCTGCGCCAGGGGGTTCCAGTCGAGCAGGTCGAGGTGCCTGCCGAGCACGAGGGCCGGCGTGTCCATGACCCGCAGCAGCCTGCGCGTGCCGTCGGGCACCTGCTCCGGGGTCCGCTCGACGCGCGCGCGCACCGGCCGACGGGCGGCGTGGGCGAGGGCGAGCAGGTGCGCTCGTTCGGTGTCGTCGAGCTGGAGCGCGCCCGCCAGCGCGTCGAGCACGTCGTCGGACGGGCGCACCTCCCGGCCCTGTTCCATGCGCTGGTAGTAGTCGGTGCTCAGGCCCGCCAGCAGCGCGAGCTCCTCGCGGCGCAGCCCGGTGACCTTGCGCCGGCCACCCGGCTCGAGCCCGACGTCGCGCGGCTGAAGCCGGCTGCGGCGTGCGCGCAGGAAGGCCCCGAGCTCCTGCGCGTAGGGGTGGTGGGGGCCGGTCATGTCGCCAGTCTGCTCCCGCCGGCGCACCGGAAGGTAGGTGGCGCAGACCTAGGCACCCGGGTACCAGTGGCGCCGCGTGAACCGCTCCTAGCGTCGGGCCCCCACCTCCCCGAGAGCACCAGGAGCACCCGATGCCTGCATGGACCGCCGACGACATCCCCGACCAGCGCGGCCGGGTCGCCGTCGTGACCGGCGCGAACTCCGGGCTCGGCCTGGCCACCGCGACCGCGCTGGCCGGCCGCGGCGCGCACGTGGTGCTCGCGGTGCGCAACACGGCCGCCGGCACCGACGCGGCCCGTCGGATCGGCGGCGACACCGAGGTGCGCGAGCTCGACCTCGCCTCGCTCGCCTCCGTGCGCGAGTTCGCCGCCAAGCTCGTCGCCGACCACCCCGTGGTCGACCTGCTGGTGAACAACGCCGGGGCCGTGATCCTCGGCCCGCGCCGCACGTCCGTCGACGGGTTCGAGCTGCAGCTCGCGACGAACTTCGTCGGCCACTTCGCCCTGACGGGCCTGCTGCTCGATGCGCTCACGGCGGCCCCGCGTGCCCGGGTGGTCAGCCTCAGCTCGATCACGCACAAGAACGCCCACCTGGACTTCGACGACCTCCACGGCGAGCGCGGCTACGACGCCACGGCGGCCTACGGTCGCTCCAAGCTCGCGACGACGATCTTCGGCCTCGAGCTCGACCGCCGGCTGCGCGCCGCCGGGTCGTCGGTGGTCAGCGCGCTGGGTCACCCGGGCCTCTCGCGCACCAACCTCACGCCGAACGCGTGGCAGCACCGGCCGCGCCTCGGCCGCGTCCTCACGGCGGTCGGGTCCCTCGTGACGCAGCCGGCCGAGCG
>CAUQTR010000203.1:0-4669 GCA_963521045.1 uncultured Actinotalea sp. | reverse complement strand
GTCCCTGACCGCGGCCGCCGACTCACGACGGCGGGCCGCCCCCGGGGGGACGGCGGCCCGCTGCGGGGGGACGACGAACGGCGCCACCCCTCGGGGTGGCGCCGTTCGTGTGCTGCTGACCGGCGGACCGGCGTCAGGTCGCGCTCAGAGCGAGGCGACCTGCTGGGCGAGCGAGGACTTGCGGTTCGCCGCCTGGTTGGCGTGGATGACGCCCTTGCTCACGGCCTTGTCGAGCTTGGTCGACGCCGTGCGGAGCGCCGTGGCGGCCGCCTCCTTGTCGCCCGCCGCGATGGCCTCGCGGACGCGACGCACGTGCGTCTTCAGCTCGGACTTCACGGCCTTGTTGCGCAGGCGCGCGATCTCGTTGGTACGGATGCGCTTGATCTGGGACTTGATGTTCGCCACGTGTGTTGACTCTCTTGTGCGTTTCGCCGGAGCGAATCTGACAGGTCGTAGAGGGCGCGTCCGGCACCGGGACTGGGGCATGGGGACACCCGCGGAGAGGTGCTGGACGAGTGCCCGCCGACCTGGGCGGACACGCGAGGGTCCATGCTACCAGTCGCCGGGCTCGTCACCGTGCGGCCCGCTCAGCGTGCGAGTGCCGCGGTCACCTGTCCGAACCGGGCCCGGTCGAGCACCGCTCCCTCGCGCCGGACCGAGCCGGGCACGACGCGCACCACGCGGTCGAGCCGGACCTCGCTGGGCCGGCGCCGTGCGTCCCAGTCGCCCGCGCCGAGGTCGAGCCAGTCCTCGCCCGGCCGGCCGGGGCGCTCGTCGTGGTCGCGGCTCGAGAGCATGAGGCCGAGCAACCAGGGTCCGTCGCGGCCCACGAGCAGGACCGGGCGGTCCTTGCCGCGCGAGTGGTCCTCCTCGAACGGGACCCAGGCCCAGACGATCTCGCCCGGGTCGGGACTGCCGTCGAGATCCGGCGCGTAGACCGGCGTGAGCGGCCCGGTGTGGTCGCCCGGGTAGCGATCCGGAGCGTCCTTGTCCGTGGCGCGGTCCGTGGCGCGCTTCGGCGTGGCGCGCCGGGGCGGGTCCGGCCTGCGGGACGTGGGCAGGGCCGAGCGAGCGATCCGTACGAGGCGTCGGAGGAGGGGCGAGGCCATCGGTTCAGGCTAGCCGTCGGCCGGGGCGACGGGAGCCCTGCGGCCGCCGCTGCGCGCAGATCGCACGCTGCGGCGGCCGGGGGCGTGGCCCTCAGTCGTCGAGCACGAACGTGACCTCGAGCATGACCTGGTAGGCGACGATGCGGCCGTCGGTGACCTCGACCTTCTGGTCCTTCACCCATGCACCCTGGACGTTGCGCAGCGTCGACGTCGCGCGTTCGATCCCGCCCTGGACGGCGTCCTCGAAGCTGACCTCGGACCTGGAGCTGATCTGCGTGACGCGAGCGACCGTGGTGGCCATGTGTCCTCCTGTGTCGTCCTGCTC
The DNA here is from genome assembly GCA_963521045.1 of uncultured Actinotalea sp. GTDB lineage: Bacteria > Actinomycetota > Actinomycetes > Actinomycetales > Cellulomonadaceae > Actinotalea. Next base: position 3,235 of record CAUQTR010000203.1, on the reverse strand, counting down.
TCGGCGTGCCGCCGTCGTGCGCGCGGCGTGCCGCCGGGGTGTCGGGCCTGGTGCCCGAGCCCCCAGCGTCCGCCGTCGCCGGACGGCCCGCAAGGCGACGGGTGCGGGCCGGCGCCGGGTGCCGTGGGACGATGGGGGTCCGTGCGGCCCGCCCAGCCGCCACAGACCCCGAGCACCGGAGTGACCCCGCTGTGTCCCCGATCCCGAGCGCCTCGCTGAACGGCCGCATCCAGCCGGCCGCGACGCCGCCCGAGCTGCTGCGCAACTTCTGCATCATCGCCCACATCGACCACGGCAAGTCGACCCTGGCCGACCGCATGCTGCAGTCGACCGGCGTCGTGGACGCGCGGGCGATGCGCGCGCAGTACCTGGACCGGATGGACATCGAGCGCGAGCGCGGCATCACGATCAAGTCGCAGGCCGTACGGATGCCGTGGGCCGTGGCCGACGACGCGGGGACCCTGGTCCCGTACGCCCTCAACATGATCGACACCCCGGGTCACGTCGACTTCACCTACGAGGTGTCGCGCTCGCTCGCCGCGTGCGAGGGCGCCGTCCTGCTCGTGGACGCGGCGCAGGGAATCGAGGCGCAGACGCTCGCGAACCTCTACCTCGCCATGGAGAACGACCTGGCGATCATCCCGGTGCTCAACAAGATCGACCTGCCCGCGGCGCAGCCCGAGAAGTACGCCGCGGAGATCGCCGGGCTCGTCGGGGTCGACCCCGACGACGTGCTGCGGGTGTCCGGCAAGACGGGCCAGGGGGTCGAGGTCCTGCTCGACAAGATCGTGCGCACCGTCCCCCCGCCGCAGGGATCGGCGGACGCCCCGGCGCGGGCGATGATCTTCGACTCCGTCTACGACACCTACCGCGGGGTCGTCACCTACGTGCGCGTGGTCGACGGCCACCTCAGCCCACGCGAGAAGATCGTCATGATGTCCACGAGGGCGCACCACGAGCTTCTCGAGATCGGGGTCAGCTCGCCCGAGCCGCACCCGACGAAGGGCCTCGGGGTCGGCGAGGTGGGCTACCTCATCACCGGGGTCAAGGACGTCCGCCAGTCCAAGGTCGGTGACACGGTCACCAACCAGAGCAAGCCCGCGAGCGAGTCGCTCGGCGGGTACGCCGATCCCAAGCCGATGGTCTTCTCCGGCCTGTACCCGATCGACGGATCGGACTACCCCGTCCTGCGGGACGCGCTCGACAAGCTCAAGCTCAACGACGCCGCGCTCGTCTACGAGCCGGAGACGTCCGTCGCGCTCGGCTTCGGCTTCCGCGTCGGCTTCCTCGGCCTGCTCCACCTCGAGATCGTGCGTGAGCGGCTCGAGCGCGAGTTCGACCTGGACCTCATCTCGACCGCGCCGAACGTGGTCTACGACGTCACCATGGAGGACCGCTCGGTCGTCACGGTGACCAACCCGAGCGAGTTCCCGGGCGGCAAGGTCGGCGAGATCCGCGAGCCGATGGTCAAGGCGACGATCCTCGCGCCGAGCGAGTTCATCGGTGCGGTCATGGAGCTGTGCCAGACGCGCCGCGGCGACCTCGGCGGCATGGACTACCTCTCGGCCGACCGGGTCGAGATGCGCTACACGCTCCCGCTCGCCGAGATCGTCTTCGACTTCTTCGACCAGCTGAAGTCGAAGACCCGCGGCTACGCGTCCCTCGACTACGAACCGTCCGGCGAGCAGGCCGCCGATCTCGTCAAGGTCGACATCCTGCTCCAGGGCGAGCAGGTCGACGCGTTCAGCGCGATCGTGCACAAGGACAAGGCGTACGCGTACGGCGTGATGATGGTGGGCAAGCTCAAGGAGCTCATCCCACGCCAGCAGTTCGAGGTCCCGATCCAGGCCGCCGTCGGCTCGCGCGTGATCGCACGCGAGACGGTCCGTGCGATGCGCAAGGACGTCCTGGCCAAGTGCTACGGCGGCGACATCAGCCGCAAGCGCAAGCTCCTGGAGAAGCAGAAGGAGGGCAAGAAGCGCATGAAGACCATCGGCCGGGTCGACGTGCCGCAGGAGGCCTTCATCGCCGCCCTGTCCACGGACTCCGGCGGCGGCAAGGACGCCAAGGAGAAGGCACGCAAGTGACGGTCCGGCGGCCTGCGGCGGACCGGTGAGCCCGGCGCTGCCGGAGGGTGAGGCGCCCCCGCCCGACGGCGCGCTGCCGGCGTGGCTCGACGACGGCTCGGGCGGCCGCCGGACGTTCTCGGTCTACCTCCACGTGCCGTTCTGCACGGTCCGCTGCGGGTACTGCGACTTCAACACCTACACGGCGGCCGAGCTGCTCGCCGAGGCGGGCGGTCGCGTCGCCGGGCACGAGGCCTACGCCGGGACGGTCCTGCGGGAGGTCGACCTCGCCGCCCGGACGCTGGACGCGGTCGGCCGTGGGCAGCGTCCCGTGTCGACCGTCTTCGTCGGCGGAGGCACGCCCACCGTGCTGCCGGCCCGTGACCTCGTGCGCATGCTCGACGGGCTGCGCGGCACCTGGGGGCTGGCTCCCTCGGCGGAGGTGACCACGGAGGCGAACCCTGACTCCGTGGCGCCCGAGGGCCTCGCCGAGCTCGCCGCAGGCGGATTCACCCGCGTCTCGTTCGGCATGCAGTCGGCGGTGCCGCACGTCCTGGCGGCGCTCGAGCGGACGCACGACCCGGACCGCGTGGCGCAGGCCGTGGCCTGGGCGCGTGAGGCGGGCCTGGCCGTCTCCCTGGATCTCATCTACGGCACGCCGGGGGAGTCGCTCGCGGACTGGCGGCGCTCGCTCGACGCCGTCGTGGACGCGGGGGTCGACCACGTCTCCGCCTACGCGCTCACGGTCGAGGAGGGCACGAAGCTCGCGGTCCAGGTGCGGCGGGGGGTGCTGCCGCGCCCCGACCCCGACGACCAGGCCGCGAAGTACGAGGTCGCCGACGACGTGCTCGCCTCCGCGGGCCTCGGCTGGTACGAGGTCAGCAACTGGGCCCGCACGCCCGACGACGCGTGCCGGCACAACCTCGCCTACTGGCGCGGCGGCGACTGGTGGGGCCTGGGCCCCGGGGCGCACTCGCACCTGGGCGCGGTCGACGACGAGGGCGCTCGCTCGCTGCGCTGGTGGAACGTCAAGCACCCGCGGGCGTACGCGGACCGGCTCGCCGGCGGCGCGACCCCCGCCGCCGGCCGCGAGGTCCTCGGGCCGGAGCAGACGCACCTCGAGCGCGTGCTCCTCGGCGTCCGGCTGCGTGAGGGGCTGCCGCTCGACG
>CAUQTR010000202.1:0-4684 GCA_963521045.1 uncultured Actinotalea sp. | reverse complement strand
GAGCAGCGCCGGGCCGCGCCGTCCGAGGGCGTCGTCGAGCGCTGACGCGCGCCGGCCGGCCGCACGGAGGGCCTGGGCGGGAGGTCTAGGACCCCACGCCGACGAGGACCGCGATCAGCCACGTCGCGGCGGCAGCGCACGCGAGACCGAGCTCGACGAGCATGCCCAGCGCCGTCGCCTTGACCGCGAGCACCGCGGAGCGTCTGGCCTGCGCCACGTCCCGCAGCCGCAGGTACTCCATGCCGAACAGGCCGAGCGGGAAGAAGATCAGCAGCCCGAGGACGGGGATGACGAAGAACCCCACGATGCCGGCGAGCCCTGCCACCGCGATGGACCTGCGCGGGACGCCGGCGTCGGCGACGCGCTTGCCCGCGACGACGTAGGTCGCCGCCCAGCCGACGGCGAGCAGCACCGCGACGACGGCGAAGACCACCCACGCCGCACCCTGGTCGCTGTCGATCGCCCAGACGAGGACCGCGGCCGCGATGAGCAGAGAGCCGGGCAGCACGGGCACGACGATGCCGACGAGACCCACGAGGATCGCGAGCCCCACGAGCTGGGTCACCAGGTCCATGCGGATGCCTCCGTGCGTGGTCCGCGCGGGGCGGGGGTCCGGGCCGCCGGACGGCAGCGCGCAGAGCCTACGACGCGCACGGCCGACGGCGCGCACGGCCGACGACCCGCCCCCGGCGACGCGCTGCTCGCCGACCGTGACCACGCAACCCCCGCCGGTCCTGACGACGCCGAAGGGCCCGGCACGGTGAACGTGCCGGGCCCTTCGGGAGATCGGTCAGCGGACGGGCGCGCCGTGCTCCTCGAGGAGTCGGTCCGTCTCGTCCTGGACGGAGACGGCGACGTCGGCGAACGCTCCGGCATGGCGACGGGCGTGGTGCGCGCAGAACAGCAGCTCGCCGCTCGGCAGGACGACGCGCACGTAAGCCTGGGCACCGCAGCGGTCGCAGCGGTCGGCTGCGGTCAACGGGGAGGTCTGTGTCGTGGTCACCGCTCCATACAACCACCGGGCACCGGTACCAGCCCGCCAGAACGGCCGATATTCGCTCACCGCGTAGTCCTTTCGTCCCTTGATCCGCACGGCGACACCGCGCCGTGACACGCCCGTGACGACATCGGGATCTCGGGCGGCCGACGCCGGCCGGGCCCGTCTGCGGGCACGCGCCGGTGCGCGTCGTCACCCGCCCCTACCCGCGGGTGACCCGTCGACCCGACGACGGCACGCCTCCCCGGCCGTGTCCGAGCCAGCGTCTACCCTCGTGAGGTGACCAGCACGGTGTCCGAGTCCAGCTACACCGCCCGCCACCTCTCCGTCCTCGAGGGGTTGGAGGCGGTCCGCAAACGACCCGGCATGTACATCGGGACGACCGACTCGCGCGGCCTGATGCACTGCCTGTGGGAGATCATCGACAACTCCGTCGACGAGGCCCTGGGCGGTCACTGCGACCGGATCGACGTCGTGCTGCACGCGGACTCCTCGGTCGAGGTGCGGGACAACGGCCGCGGCATCCCGGTCGACCTCGAGCCCAAGACGGGCCTGAGCGGCGTGGAGGTCGTGTTCACCAAGCTGCACGCCGGCGGCAAGTTCGGCGGCGGCTCGTACGCGGCCTCGGGCGGCCTGCACGGCGTCGGCGCGAGCGTCGTCAACGCGCTGTCGTCCCGCCTCGACGTCGAGGTGGACCGCGGGGGCAAGACCCACCGCATGGCTTTCCACCGGGGTGAGCCCGGCGTCTTCGCCGACCCGTCGGGCCACGCCGACCCCGACGCGCCCTTCACGCCCTTCGTCGACGCGTCCGAGCTCGCCGTCGTGGGGAAGGTGGCGCGCGGTCGCACCGGTACCCGCGTGCGCTACTGGGCCGACCGGCAGGTCTTCCCGCGCACGGCGGTGTTCTCCTACGACGAGCTGGTCTCGCGCGTGCGGCAGACGACCTTCCTGGTGCCGGGGCTGACGGTCACCGTGCGGGACGAGCGTGGGCTGCCCGGGACGCCGGCGGCCGACGGACCGCACGAGGAGACCTTCGTCCACCACGGCGGCACGGTCGACTTCGTCGAGTTCCTCGCCCCCGACGCGCCGGTGACCGACACGTGGCGGCTCACGGGCGCCGGCACGTTCACCGAGACGGTGCCCGTGCTCGACGGCCGGGGTCACCTCACCTCGCAGGAGGTGACGCGCGAGTGCGAGGTGGACATCGCGCTGCGCTGGGGCACGGGATACGACACCGAGGTCCGGACGTTCGTCAACATCATCTCGACGCCCAAGGGCGGCACCCACCTGGCGGGGTTCGAGCAGGCGCTGGTCAAGACGCTCCGCAAGCAGGTCGAGCTCAACGCCCGCCGGCTCAAGGTCTCCACCAAGGACACCTCGGAGCGGATCGAGAAGGACGACATCCTGGCCGGCCTCACCGCCGTGCTGACCGTGCGCCTCGCGGAGCCGCAGTTCGAGGGGCAGACGAAGGAGGTCCTGGGCACGGGTCCCGTGCGTGGCATCGTCGCCAAGGTGCTCGAGACGGAGCTGACGGCCCTGCTCACCTCGTCCAAGCGGGACCTCAAGACGCAGGCCACGCTCGTGCTCGACAAGGTCGTCGCGGAGATGCGGGCGCGCCTGTCCGCCCGCAAGCAGAAGGAGATCTCCCGCCGCAAGAACGCGCTCGAGACGTCTGCTCTGCCCTCGAAGCTGGCCGACTGCCGCAGCGACGACGTCGAGCGCAGCGAGCTGTTCATCGTCGAGGGGGACAGCGCGCTGGGGACCGCCAAGCTCGCCCGGAGCTCGGACTTCCAGGCTCTCCTGCCGATCCGCGGCAAGATCCTCAACGTCCAGAAGGCCTCGATCTCGGACATGCTCAAGAACGCCGAGTGCGCCGCGATCATCCAGGTGATCGGCGCGGGCTCGGGGCGGAGCTTCGACCTCGATGCGGCGCGCTACGGGAAGATCGTCCTCATGACCGACGCGGACGTGGACGGCGCCCACATCCGCACGCTGCTGCTCACGCTCTTCTTCCGCTACATGCGGCCCCTCGTCGACGAGGGCCGGGTCTTCGCGGCCGTGCCGCCCCTGCACCGCATCGAGGTCATCGGCGGCGGGTCCCGGAAGAACGAGTACATCTACACGTACTCGGAGGCCGAGCTCGCGACGACGCTCAAGAAGCTCGAGCGCGCCGGACGCCGGTACAAGGAGGACATCCAGCGGTACAAGGGCCTGGGGGAGATGGACGCGGACCAGCTCGCGGAGACGACCATGGACCCGCGGCACCGCACGCTGCGCCGCGTGACCGCCCAGGACGCGGCCGGTGCGGAAGCGGTCTTCGAGCTCCTCATGGGCTCCGACGTGGGTCCGCGCCGGGACTTCATCGTCGCGGGCGCCGCCCAGCTCGACCGCGCGCGGATCGACGCCTGAGCAGGAGCGGCTGCCTGGGGCGTGCGTGACGCCGCCCCGCGGGCCTGGCCTCGTGGACCCGGACCGACGCCGGGACGCTCGGCCGCGCAGGGGCGCCGATCGCCTAGGGTTTGGCCTCGTGAGCACGCTCGAGCCGATCGCCGTCCGCGCCGACGCACCCGAGGTGCTCGAGCTGCCGCCGGCACACCTCGAGCTCGTGTGGCGACCGCTGCAGGCCGCGGACGCTCCCGCGCTCTTCGCCCTCATCCAGGCGATCGACGAGGCGGACGCAGCCCCGCAGCGCGAGTCCCTCGAGGAGGTCGTCGACCTCTTCGAGGGTGCGTGGAAGGACATGCACCGCGACAGCATCGTCGGCGTCGACGCCGGGGGCACGCCCCGGGCGTACGGCATCGTCGAGGTGCGGCCGGGCGACACCCACACCGTCCGGGCGTTCCTGCGGGGCGGCGTCCACCCGCAGTGGCGCGGCCGTGGTCTGGGGCGCGCCGTGTCCGCATGGGTCGAGGGGCGCGGACGGCAGAAGCTCGTCGAGGCGGGCAAGGAGCTGCCGGCGCGGCTGGGGGTGTTCGTCGACGAGGCGGCTCGGGACCAGCGGCGCCTCTGGGCCGCCGCCGGGTTCAGCCCGGTGCGGTGGTACACGGACATGCGGCGTGACCTCGCCGCGCCCCTGCCCGACGTGCCGGAGCCGGCGGGAGTGCGGATCGTCGGCTGGACCCCCGAGCTGGACGATGCGGTGCGGCTCGCCCACAACGAGGCCTTCGCCGACCACTGGGGCTCGGAGCCGCACACGGTCGAGACCTGGCGGCACGACAGCCACTTCATGCCCACGTGGAGCTTCGTCGCGCTCGCCGACGGTGAGGACGGCCCGCCGGCGGTGGCCGGGTACCTCCTCTCGGGCCGGTACGAGCAGGACTGGGAACCCCTGGGCTACACGTGCGGGTACACGGAGCTGCTCGGGGTGCGGCGCCCGTGGCGCGGCGGTGGTCTGGCCTCCGCGCTCCTGCACCGGGCCATGGCGGCATACCGCGCCGACGGGATGCAGTACGCGTCCCTCGGCGTCGACACGGCGAACCCGACCGGAGCGCACGGCCTGTACGGGCGCCTCGGCTACGAGGCCACGCACGGGCAGGTGCTCTACAGCGTCGAGCTGTGACCGCCGCATCCTGAGAGCCGGAGCCGGTTCCTCAGCCCAGCGCGTGCACGGGCGCGGCGAGGGCTACGCCCGAGCCGTCGCGGCGCGGGTCCACGGGCGGCAGCTCGAGCGCCTGGCCGGCGGAGCCG
>CAUQTR010000201.1:0-4704 GCA_963521045.1 uncultured Actinotalea sp. | reverse complement strand
GGCCCTCGCGGACCAGGGCCTCGACCCGGGAGCAGCCCGTGACGGGCTATCGCTGGACTGCGACGCGACCGACTGCCTCGCACCGGGCGTCGTCGTGTCGGCGCACGTGGCCGTCGACGTCGGTCTGCCGGGCGTCCCGCCGTGGCTCCAGGGCGCCGTCCCGCTCGTCGTGCCCGTCACCGCCACGGCGACGGGCACGGTCGACGAGCACCGGGCCCTCGGATGAGACGTCCCCGGCGGCCCGTCCGCCGACCCGAGCATCCGTTGCGACGGCCGCGAGGTCCGCGCGCCCTGGTGCGGGCCCTGCGCTCGGCCGACGACGGCCAGATCATGCTCCTGTCGATCGCCTACGGCGTCCTCGCGCTCCTGCTCGTGACCGCCGTCGTCTCCGCGTCGGCCGTGCACCTCGAGCGCAAGCGCCTCCTCGCCCTCGCGGACCTCGCCGCGCTGGACGCCGCGGACGAGCTCGACGAGGCCGCCTACTACGCGCGGGCCGACGGCGACGCGCTGCTGGTCCTGTCCTCGGCGCGCGTGCGCGCGAGCGTGGACGAGCACCTCGCGGCCTCCCCCGCGGCGGACCGCCTGGACGGCCTCACCGTGCTCTCGGCGGGAACGCCGGACGGCCGCACCGCGGAGGTGACCCTCGGCGCCGTCGCCCGGCCCGTCCTGCTGAGCTGGGTCACCGCAGGCTGGTCGGACGGCATCGGGCTGGTCGTCACCGCACGCGCTCGCGCCGGCTGATGTCGTCCGCCGCCGAGCGGCGTCGCGCGGACGGGACCGCCGGGAGCCGCCGCCTCGACTAGCCTGGACCGTCGTGGCAGCCACCGACTTCTCCGCCGAGATCGCCGCCCTGCGGTCCACGCTCGGCACCATCAGCGCCGTGAGCGACCCCGAGGCACTGCGGACCCGGATCGCCGAGCTCTCCGAGAAGGCCTCCGCGCCGGACCTGTGGGACGACACCGACGCGGCGCAGAAGGTCACGTCCGCCCTCTCGCACGCGCAGTCGGAGCTCGACCGCATCAGCCAGTTCGCTCAGCGCCTCGAGGACCTCGAGACCCTCGTCGAGATGGCCCAGGAGGAGGACGACGCCGAGACCCTGGCCGACGCCGAGTCCGAGCTGGCCTCGCTGCGCAAGGACCTCGGCGCGCTCGAGGTACGCACGCTCCTCAACGGCCAGTACGACTCCCGCGAGGCCGTCGTCACGATCCGGGCCGGTGCCGGCGGCGTCGACGCGGCCGACTTCGCCGAGATGCTCCTGCGCATGTACCTGCGCTGGGCCGAGCGGCACGGGTACCCGACCGCAGTCCTCGACACTTCCTACGCGGAGGAGGCCGGCCTGAAGTCGGCGACCTTCGAGGTCAAGGTGCCCTACGCGTTCGGCAACCTCTCCGTCGAGGCCGGCACCCACCGTCTCGTGCGCATCTCGCCGTTCGACAACCAGGGCCGCCGCCAGACGTCGTTCGCCGCGGTCGAGGTGGTGCCGCTCATCGAGCAGACGGACCACATCGACATCCCGGAGAACGAGCTCAAGGTCGACGTGTTCCGCTCGTCGGGCCCGGGCGGGCAGTCGGTGAACACGACCGACTCCGCGGTGCGCCTCACCCACCTGCCGACGGGCACCGTCGTCTCGATGCAGAACGAGAAGAGCCAGATCCAGAACCGCGCCGCCGCGTTGCGGGTGCTCCAGTCCCGCCTCCTCCTGCTGCGCCAGGCGCAGGAGAAGGCGACCCAGAAGGAGCTCGCCGGCGACATCAAGGCGAGCTGGGGCGACCAGATGCGCTCCTACGTGCTCCAGCCGTACCAGATGGTCAAGGACCTGCGCACCGAGCACGAGGTGGGCAACCCGTCCGCCGTGTTCGACGGCGACATCGACGACTTCATCGAGGCGGGTATCCGGTGGCGTCGCCGTGGCGGCGCCGACTCCTGACACCCGCCGGATGCTCGGATGCGAGCATCCGAGCGCCTGGACCCGTACTGAACCTCGCCACGTGCACAGACGCTCGCATGCGGGCGTCTGGACCGGGCCGGTGTCCGGATTGTGCCGGTAACCGGCGGGTGAGCCGTCCACAGGTCGCCGGGTGGCGGCGTGTCCCGCACGGAGGCGCCGTCGGGCCTGCCTAGTCTCGAAACGGTGCGGTCGCCCGTCACGACGTGGCGACCCCCGCTGTGCCCCCGCCCCCGACGACTGGCTCCACGCTGTGATCCGATTCGAGAACGTCACCAAGGTCTACGCGCGAGGCGCCCGCCCGGCGCTCGACGCCGTGGACCTCGAGGTCGAGCGCGGCGAGTTCGTGTTCCTCGTCGGCGCCTCGGGCTCCGGGAAGTCGACCTTCCTGCGTCTCGTGCTCCGCGAGGAGCGGCCCTCGGCCGGCACCGTGTTCGTGGCCGGCCGCGATCTGTCGACCCTCTCGACGTGGAAGGTGCCGCACCTGCGCCGACAGATCGGCGCGGTGTTCCAGGACTTCCGCCTGCTGCCCAACAAGACGGTCTTTGAGAACGTCGCGTTCGCGCTCCAGGTCATCGGCAAGCCGCGGCACCACATCATGACCACGGTGCCGGACACGCTGGAGCTGGTCGGCCTCGGCGGCAAGGAGAAGCGCCGCCCGCACGAGCTGTCCGGCGGCGAGCAGCAGCGCGTCGCCATCGCCCGGGCGTTCGTCAACCGGCCCACGATCCTGCTGTGCGACGAGCCCACCGGGAACCTCGACCCGACGACGTCGGTCGGGATCATGCGGCTGCTCGACCGTATCAACCGGACCGGCACCACCGTGGTCATGGCCACGCACGACGACGAGATCGTCGACCAGATGCGCAAGCGCGTGATCGAGCTGGACGACGGACAGCTCGTCCGCGACCAGTCCCGCGGCGTCTACGGATCGACCCGCTGAGGAACCATGCGACTCCAGTTCATCCTGTCCGAGATCGGTCTCGGGCTGCGCCGCAACCTGTCGATGACGATCTCCGTCATCCTCGTCACCTTCGTCTCGCTCACCTTCGTGGGTGCGGCCGGGCTGCTCCAGCTGCAGATCAACCAGATGAAGGACGACTGGTACGACAAGGTCGAGGTGTCGATCTTCCTGTGCCCGAGCGACTCCGACGCCCCGACGTGCGTGGGCGGTGAGGTCACCCCCGACCAGACGGAGGCGCTGCGGGACCAGCTCGAGTCCGAGTCGCTCGCGCCCTACGTCGAGCAGGTCTACTACGAGAGCAAGGACGACGCGTACGTCGCCTTCCAGGAGCGCTTCGCCGACGAGTGGTGGGCCCAGGGGGTCACCGCGGACCAGCTCCAGGCCTCGTTCCGCGTCGCGCTCGTCGACCCGGAGCAGTACCAGGTGGTCTCCGACGCCTTCACCGGCGTGGCGGGAGTCGAGGAGGTGCGCGACCAGCGGCAGGTGATCGAACCGCTCATCCTCGTGCTCAATCGGTCGAGCCTCGTGGCCGCCGGGCTGGCCGCCGTCATGCTCCTCGCCGCCGTGCTGCTCATCACGACGACCATCCGGCTGTCCGCGATGAGCCGACGTCGCGAGACAGGGATCATGCGCCTGGTCGGCGCCTCGAACCTCTTCATCCAGCTCCCGTTCATGCTCGAGGGTGCGATCGCCGCGACCATCGGGGCCGCCCTGTCGGTCGCCGGCCTCTGGTTCGGCGTGCGGTACCTCGTCGAGGACTGGCTCGCGGGCGAGGTGCAGTTCGTCCAGTACATCGGCACGGACGCCGTCTGGACGATCGCGCCCGTGCTGCTCGTCGTCGCGATCGCCCTGGCCGCAGTGTCAAGCGTGGTCACCCTGAGCCGATACACCAAGGTGTGACCCCGATGACCGATCTGCTCCAGCGCCCGCAGCGCCCCCTGCGCCCCCGGCGGGTCCGCGCCGCCGTCGCGGCACTCCTCGTCGGTGTCCTCGCCCTGTCGACCCTCCCGGCGTCGGCGGACGAGTACGACGACCGGCGTGCGCAGAACGAGGCCAACCAGGCCGCCGTCGAGGCAGCCATGGCGCAGCTCGCGGCCGAGCTCGAGCACACGGACGCGACACTCGTGCAGGCCTACGCCGAGCTCCAGGGCATCGAGGCGCAGATCCCGGTCGCCGAGCAGCAGCTCGCCGTCGCAGAGGAGACGCTGGCGCGGCTCCAGCGCGAGGCCGCGATCATCGCCGAACGCCTCGTCGTCGCCGAGGCGGAGGAGGCGACGATCACGACCCAGATCGCCACCGACACCGAGCGCGCGGACCAGACGCGCGTCGCGATCGGGCAGATGGCGCGGGACGCCTACAAGGGCAACATGACGCAGTCCTCGCTCTCGGCGGTGCTCGACGCGCAGAGCAGCGAGGAGTTCGTCGAGCAGTCGGCGCTCGCCTCGACCGCGCTGCGCACCCAGACGCAGGCGCTGCGCGACCTCGAGCAGATCAACGGGGTGAACCGGAACCGCCAGGTGCGGCTGGTCGCCGTCCGCGAGGAGATCACCGGGCTCAAGGCCGAGGCGGACGCCAAGGTCGTCGAGGCCGAGGCCGCGCGGGCCGCAGCCGAGGCCCGCAAGGCCGAGCTCGAGGACCTCCGCGCGCAGGCGACCGTCAAGGCCGCGGAGATCGAGGCAGCCAAGGCGTCGATGCTCGCCCAGGAGCAGCAGCTCGCCGCGCAGGAAGCCGCGCTCGAGGCGGACCTCCAGGCCATCGTCGCGGCGCAGGAGCAGAAGCGACGCGAGGAGGCGGC
>CAUQTR010000200.1:0-4715 GCA_963521045.1 uncultured Actinotalea sp. | reverse complement strand
TCCCTGGCCCGGGGCGAAGGTGGGCGGACGTCGTGGGGCGCCGGCCGACGGGTTGTCGCCCCTGCGGGGCCTGCTGTCGTCGGCTGGCATGGCGACCATCGTGCCACTGCCGCCCGGCGGGCCCCCGGAGCGCCCGTGAGGGCGGCGCGTCGTCCTGGTGCCCTCGGTGCGGGCGAGGGCCGCGTCGGACGGGCTCAGCGACCGAGCTGGGCGTACTTCGCCTCGGTGGCGTCCTTCTGCGGCCGCCACCAGGCCTCGTTCGCGCGGTACCACTCCACCGTGGCCGCGAGGCCGTCGCGGAAGGAGCCGTAGCGCGGCGTCCAGCCGAGCTCGGTGCGGAGCTTGGACGAGTCGATGGCATAGCGCATGTCGTGGCCGGGCCGGTCGCTCACGAGGTCGTAGGCGTCGCGCGGCTGGCCGGTGAGCTCGAGGATGAGCTCGACCACGCTCTTGTTGTTCTCCTCGCCGTCGGCGCCGATGAGATAGGTCTCACCGGTCCGACCGCGCTCGAGGATGGCCCAGACCGCGGAGTTGTGGTCCTCGACGTGGATCCAGTCGCGCACGTTCTCGCCCGTGCCGTAGAGCTTGGGCCGGATCCCGTCGACCACGTTGGTGATCTGGCGCGGGATGAACTTCTCCACGTGCTGGTACGGCCCGTAGTTGTTCGAGCAGTTGGACAGCGTGGCCTGGACGCCGAACGAGCGCACCCAGGCACGGACCAGCAGGTCGCTCGCAGCCTTGGTCGACGAGTACGGGCTCGAGGGGTTGTACGGCGTCTCGGGCGTGAACCTGGCCGGGTCGTCGAGCTCGAGGTCGCCGTACACCTCGTCCGTCGAGATGTGGTGGTAGCGCTTCTCGTGCCGGCGGACCGCCTCCAGCAGCGTGTACGTCCCGATGACGTTCGTCTGGACGAACGGCCACGGGTCGTGCAGGGAGTTGTCGTTGTGCGACTCGGCGGCGAAGTGCACCACGACGTCGGTGTCGGCGACGAGACGGTCGACCAGCTCGGCGTCGGCGACGTCGCCACGCACGAACGTGATCCGGTCGGCCACCGGCGCCAGGCTCGCCTCGTCGCCCGCGTACGTGAGGGCGTCGAGGACCGTGACCCGCACGTCCGGCCGCTCGCGCACGGTCTGGTGGACGAAGTTGGCGCCGATGAATCCGGCTCCGCCGGTGACGAGCAGACGCACGAGGAGACCTTCCGAGAGACGCGGTGACGCCCAGGAGCCTAGCGGTCGGGCCCGTGCTCCCGACGGCCTGGGCCGGCGGGACGGGGGTGCACGCGGCGGCACCGGCCGTCCGACCGGGGGGCTGTGCCGGTCGAACGCGCGACGGCCATTAGTGTTGACCGTGCTCCGGCGGCCCGCCGGGGGCTGTGGAGTGTCGTCCGGAGGTGCCGTGAGCCTGGTTGCGGACATCCGCTCGTCCCGCGAGCTGCTGTCGAACCTGACCCGCCGGGAGGTCAAGGGCAAGTACAAGCGGACGGCTCTCGGGCAGCTGTGGTCCCTCGCCAACCCGCTCGCCCAGATGGTCGTCTACACCCTCGTCTTCGCCGTGATCATCCGGATCCGCCCCGACGCCGGCGACCCGAGCGGCCTCGACGTCTTCGTGCTCTGGCTGATGTGCGGTCTGCTGCCGTGGACGTTCTTTACCAACGTCGTCAACGGCGCGATGACCGCCCTGGTCGGCAACGAGAACCTCATCAAGAAGGTCTACTTCCCGCGGTCCCTGCTCGTGGTCTCGACGGCGTTCGCCGCGGGCTACACCTGGGTGATCGAGATGGGGGTCCTCGTCGTCGCGATCCTGGCGTTCGGTGGCCGGCCGCTGGTCTACCTGCCCGTGGTCCTCGTCACCATGGTCGCGCTCCTGCTGTTCGCGCTGGGGTTCGCCATGCTCCTGTCGATCGCGAACGCGTACTTCCGCGACGTGCAGCACCTCGTCGGGATCCTGTTCCAGATCTGGTTCTACGTGACCCCGATCGTGTACCCGATCTCCATCGTCGCGGACCGGTCCCAGGAGTACGGACCCCTCTTCGGCGACGTCACGCTGGTCGACCTGTACCGGCTCAACCCGATGGAGAGCTTCGTCGAGGTGTTCCGCAACCTGCTCTACGACAACCGCATCCCGGACTGGGGCGCCGCCCTGCAGTGCGTCGGCTGGTCGGCGGTCGTCCTGACCGTCGGCGCCTGGGTCTTCGAGCGGCACCAGCGACGCCTCGCCGAGGTGCTCTGATGGCGGACGCGATCGTCGCCGAGGGCGTCACCAAGCGCTTCCGCATCTACCACGAGCGCAACCAGAGCCTGAAGTCGACGGTGATGCGCCGGACCCGAGGCAGGTACGAGGACTTCCTCGCCCTCGACGGCGTCACCGTCGCCGTCCCGGAGTCCACCACGTTCGCGCTCGTCGGGGACAACGGCTCGGGCAAGTCCACCTTGCTCAAGTGCATGGCCCGGATCCTCGTGCCCGACGCCGGGACCGTGCGGGCCAACGGCCGGGTCGCGGCGCTGCTCGAGGTCGGCTCGGGGTTCCACCCGGAGCTGTCCGGGCGCGACAACGTGTACCTCAACGGCTCGATCCTCGGGATGTCGCGCCGCGACATCGACCGGAAGTTCGACGAGATCGTCGACTTCTCGGGCGTGGAGCAGTTCATCGACCAGCCCGTGAAGAACTACTCGTCAGGCATGTACGTGCGGCTCGGGTTCGCCATAGCCATCAACGTCGACCCGGAGATCCTCCTCGTCGACGAGGTGCTCGCGGTCGGCGACACCGCGTTCCAGGCGAAGTGCACGGAGAAGTTCGCCACGCTCAACCGGGAGGGGCGCACCGTCGTGGTCGTCTCGCACTCGATCCCCTCCGTGCGCGCCATGGCCAGCCACGCCGCCTGGCTCTCGAAGGGCACGGTGCGGGAGATCGGTACCGCGCAGGGCGTGCTCGAGCGCTACGAGGAGTCGACGCGTGGTGTCGCTGTCGCCATGGTGGACGGCCGGGAGCACACCGGCAGCGGCGAGGTCCGGGTGACGAAGGTGGAGGTCGAGGCGCCGACGGGCGGGAGCCGCCTCACGGTCGGTGGCAGCGGGCGGGTGCGCATCCACTACGTCGCGCAGACGCCGGTGGCCGAGCCCGTGGTGGGGATCGCCGTGGAGGCGATCGACGGCACGTACCTCGCCGCGACGAACACGCGTGACACCGGGATGCGCGTCCCGGAGATCTCCGGGACCGGCAGCATCGTGTGCCAGTGGCCGTCCGTCTCGTTCCACCCGGGCGACTACATCGTCACGGCCGCGATCACGGACTCCACCACCACGCACTCGATCGACCACGTGCGCGACATCACGCGCTTCACCGTGGACAGCGGCGACGCCACCTGGTCCGGCGGGTACCTCGCGCTCCCGGCACGCTGGTCCGCGGGCGACGCCTCCACCTAGGCATGGTGCCGCGGACGCTGTGCGCGGGTCAGGGCGCCGGTGTCCGGGGGCGATAGGGACCGGACGGCGTGCGCGGTTCGACGAGCATCTCCTGGATCAGGGCGCGGGGCACCCGCGCCGTCCGGCCGATGCGGCGTCGCTCCGTGAGCAGGTGGGGCAGCAGTCGCAGGTAGGAGGCGGACGCGCGCAGCCTGGTGCGTACGTGCGGCCAGGGCTGGCTGCGCCGGACGGCGATCGAGGCCGTCGTGAGCGCGAAGGCGGCGAGCACCCGCAGCGTGAGGCCCGCCGTCGCGTCCTTCGTGAGCACGGCCAGCCGGTTGCGCGCGTCGTGGAACCGGAAGAAGTCGCTGCCCTCGCCCGACGACGCCGCGTGCACGTGGGAGACGACGGCGCCCGGGCAGTGCTGGACGCGGTACCCCGCGAGCCGGAGCCGCCACGACAGGTCCGTGTCCTCGTAGTACATGAAGAGACGCTCGTCGAAGAGGCCGACGTCGCGCAGGGCTGCCGTCCGCAGCGCGCACGCCGCGCCGCTCACGCCGAAGACGTCCGGGTCGGGGCGGTGGCGGGCGGCGTCCGCCAGCCAGCCGCGGTCGACCCCAAACCCGTCGCGTCGCACCTCGTTGCCCGTGGAGTTGACGAGCCGGGTGGTGCCTGCGGTGTCCTCGACCCAGCGGCCGTCCGGCCCCTCGACCGCCCGGCCCTCCCCGTTCTCCGCCGGTCGGAAGCGCGCCGCCAGGAGGACGGTGGCCGCCATCGCGGCGACGTCCGGCGGGGCGGCGTCGAGCGCCGTGACCAGCTCGCGGACGAAGTCGGGTTCCGGGACCGCGTCGTTGTTCAGGAGGATCGCGACCCGGCTCGTGACCTCGCGGAGGGCGAGGTTGTTGCCGGCGGCGAAACCGAGGTTGCGGGGCGCCCGGACGAGGCGCACGGCGGGATGGTGCTCCGCGACCAGGTCGGCGGTCCCGTCGGTCGACGCGTTGTCGACGACGACCACCTCCATGGTCAGGCCCCCGAGGCGCTGGCGCGCCAGCCCGTCGAGGCACGCCGAGACCAGCGCGGCCGCGTTGAACGTGACGGTCACGACGGTGACGTCCGGCGCGGTCCCGCCCGGTGCGGTCATGCGCCCAGGTACACGTCGAGGGTCCGGTCGGCGCACGCGGCCCAGGAGAAGCGGGCCGCACGCGCGCGTCGTGCCTCGCGCGCGGCGTCGTCGTCGCCCGCGTTCAGGACGCTCAGCAGCGCGTCGGCGAGTCCGTCGACGTCGCGCGCGGGAGCCTCGACCGCCAGCCC
>CAUQTR010000199.1:0-4716 GCA_963521045.1 uncultured Actinotalea sp. | reverse complement strand
CGCGAGCAGCACGGCCCCTGCCGCCGCCCGCACCCGCGACGCGCGGTCGCTGGTCACGACGTCGTCGCGCATGGCCTCGACGGGTGGGGTGAGCGCCGCCCGGCGGGCGGGGATCGCCGCTGCGACCACGCTGACCACGGTCCCCGTGATGATCGAGACGCCGACCGTGAAGCCGTCCAGCGGGATCGTGCCCGACATCTCCATGCCGAACCGTCCGAAGACCTGGCGCAGCACCGACACGAGCCCGACGCCCGCCGCGACCCCGAGCGCGGAGCCGAGCACCCCGACGACGACCGCCTGGACCAGGATCGAGGCGAACACCTGCGTGGGCGACGCCCCGATGGCGCGCAGCATCGCGAACTCGCGCTGCCGCTGCCGCACCGTCATCTGGAAGGTGTTGGCGATGATGAACGCCCCGACGAAGAGCGCGATGCCCGCGAAGACCAGCAGGAACGTCGAGATGAAGCCGAGCACCGACTCGATCTCGGCCCGGCTGTCCGCACGGACCTGCTCGCCCGTGACCACCTCCGCGTCGTCGAGGCCCTCGGCGCCCGCCACGGCGTCGGCGACGCGGTCCCGCAGGACCTCCTGGGTCACGCCCTCCTCGGCGTACGCGCCGATCGTCGTGACCTCGCCGTCGGGTGCGTAGACGGCGGTCGCCGTGCCCATGTCGAGGAAGACGATCGTCGCGCCCGCCACGGGCGCGCCGAACCCGACCTCCCCGACCACCTCGACCGGCACGACCTCCCCGCCGAGCACGACCGACGTCGTGTCTCCGACCGCGAGGCCGGACGTCTCGAGCGTGGACGACTCGAGCGCGATCTCGCCGGAGCCTGCCGGCTCGCGGCCGTCGACGATGCTCGCGGACGGGTCGTCGCCGTGCAGGCCGAGCCCGAAGCTCGGCGGGCCGGACGTCATCACCGCGGTGCCGTCCGAGCCGACGAGCACGATCGGCCCGCTGACCTCGGGCACGGCGGCCGCGACGCCGTCGACCCGCGCGACGTCGTCCGCCACCGCGAGCGGGAACCGGCCGAGGCTCGGCCCCTGCGGCCCGGTGGCCTCGGCGACCTCCACCCCCCGCACGTAGACGTCGCCCGCGACGCCCGACTCGACGATGCCGTTGAACGTCGCGGACATCATCGTGCGCAGCGAGAACGTGCCCGCGACGAACGCCACGCCCAGCAGGACCGCGAGGATGGACAGCAGGAAGCGGCCCAGGTGGCTGCGGATCCCCCGCAGCGCGACGCGGGTCACGCCCGGTCCCGCACCAGCGCGTCACCGGGTGCCGCGGGGCCGTGGTGCGCCGCGAGGCCCGAGGAGGGTGCCGGCGCCGTGTCGACCGGCCCGGGCGCGGTGTGCGCACCCGTCCGGCGGCCGACGCCCAGCTCGCGCAGCGCGTCGAGGACGGACTCGGCGGTGGGCTGCTCGAGCTCCCCCACGAGGCGTCCGTCGGCCAGGAACAGGACCCGGTGGGCGTACGAGGCCGCCGTCGGGTCGTGGGTGACCATGACGACCGCCTGGTCGAGCTCGTCGACCGAGCGGCGCAGGAAGCCCAGCACCTCGCCGGACGAGCGCGAGTCGAGGTTGCCCGTGGGCTCGTCCGCGAACACCACCGCGGGCCGCGAGACGAGCGCGCGGGCGCACGCGACGCGCTGCTGCTGGCCGCCCGACAGCTCGCTGGGCCGGTGGTCCAGCCGGTCCCGCAGGCCCACCGCGTCGACGACCGTGTCGAACCACTCGCGGTCGAGCGGCTTGCGCGCGATGTCGAGCGGCAGCGTGATGTTCTCCTCGGCCGTGAGGGTCGGGATGAGGTTGAAGGCCTGGAAGACGAAGCCGAGGCGCGTGCGGCGCAGCCGGGTGAGGTTGCGCTGGTTCATCCGGCCGACGTCGGCACCGTCGACGAGCACCGTCCCGGACGTGGGCGTGTCGAGCCCGGCCATGCAGTGCATGAGCGTCGACTTGCCCGAGCCGGACGGGCCCATGATCGCCGTGAGCTCGCCGCGCGAGAAGTCGACGTCGACGCCCGCGAGCGCGTGCACCGCCGTCTCGCCCTTCCCGTAGACCTTCACGAGGTCCCGGGCGGAGGCGATGGGGCCCCCGGACCGCGGGTCGTCCGCCAGTGCACGCATGTCAGTCCTGTCGTCGTCGGTGTGACCCCATGATCCCGTGCCGAGGAGGGTCCCGGATCCGGGACCACCCCTGGTCTTCCCTGAGAACGCGCCGCACCCGGGTGGGCGTTCCCCTCGGCGCCGGACCGCGGCCGGCGCCGGGCGTCCACGATCGAGGCGCGCGTCTGGGAGAATCGGCGACCATGAGCGACCAGCGCCCCACCACGCCCGAGACCCCGCCGACGCCGCCCGCCGCGGGCCTCGTCTCGCGGGTACCGGACAAGGTGAGCCTCGACGGCCTCGAGGAGCGCTGGGACGCCACCTGGACCGAGCGGGGCACGTACGCGTTCGACCGCACGGCCACGCGCGAGCAGGTCTACTCGATCGACACCCCGCCGCCCACCGTCTCGGGCTCGCTGCACGTCGGCCACGTGTTCTCGTACACGCACACCGATGTCGTCGCGCGGTTCTGGCGGATGCGCGGCAAGCAGGTCTTCTACCCGATGGGCTGGGACGACAACGGGCTGCCGACCGAGCGACGCGTGCAGAACTTCTACGGTGTGCGCTGCGACCCGTCCCTGCCGTACGACCCGGACTTCGTGCCGCCGCTGGAGGGGGCCGAGGGCAAGAGCGTCCGGGCGGCCGACCAGGTGCCCGTCTCGCGCCGCAACTTCGTCGAGCTCTGCGAGCGCCTCACGGTCGAGGACGAGCGCCAGTTCGAGGCGCTGTGGCGCCGGCTGGGCCTGTCGGTCGACTGGAACCACGGCTACCAGACCATCGACGCGCGCTCGCGCGCCGTCGCCCAGAAGGCGTTCCTGCGCAACCTCGCCCGCGGTGAGGCGTACCAGGCGGAGGCGCCGGGCCTGTGGGACGTCACCTTCCAGACCGCCGTCGCCCAGGCAGAGCTCGAGGCGCGCGACTACCCGGGGCACTTCCACCGGGTCGCGTTCCACTCCCCCGACGGCCCGGTGCACATCGAGACGACGCGGCCGGAACTCATCCCCGCCGTCGTCGCGCTCGTCGCCCACCCCGACGACGAGCGGTACCAGCACCTCTTCGGCACGACCGTGCGCAGCCCGCTGTTCGACGTCGAGGTGCCCGTGCTGGCGCACCCGCTGGCCGAGCCGGACAAGGGCGCGGGCATCGCGATGTGCTGCACCTTCGGCGACCTCACCGACGTGCAGTGGTGGCGCGAGCTCCAGCTGCCGACGCGGTCCGTCGTCCAGCGCGACGGTCGCCTCTCGCGCGAGACGCCGGACTGGATCACCTCCGACGCCGGCCGCGAGCTCTTCGTCCAGCTGGCCGGCAAGACGACGTTCTCCGCGCGGACGGCCGTCGTCGACGCCCTGCGCACCTCCGGGGACCTGGACGGCGAGCCCGCACCCACCCAGCGCAAGGCGAACTTCTTCGAGAAGGGCGACAAGCCCCTCGAGATCGTCACCTCGCGCCAGTGGTACATCCGCAACGGCGGACGCGACTGGGACGGGCGCGACCTGCGCGCCGAGCTGCTCGGCCGCGGCGAGGAGCTGGCCTTCCACCCCGACTTCATGCGGGTGCGCTACGAGAACTGGGTCGGCGGCCTCAACGGCGACTGGCTGATCTCGCGGCAGCGGTTCTTCGGCGTCGCGATCCCGCTCTGGTACCCCGTCACGGCCGACGGCGAGGTCGACCACGACCACCCGATCGTCCCCGACGAGGCGAGTCTGCCCATCGACCCGAGCAGCGACGTGCCGCCGGGGTTCACCGCCGAGCAGCGGGGCGTGCCGGGCGGCTTCGTCGGCGACGCGGACGTCATGGACACGTGGGCGACGTCGTCGCTCACCCCGCAGATCGCGGGTGGCTGGGAGTGGGACGCCGACCTCTTCGGTCGCGTCTTCCCCATGGACCTGCGCCCCCAGGGCCAGGACATCATCCGGACCTGGCTGTTCTCGACCGTCGTGCGCTCGCACCTCGAGCACGGGTCGCTCCCCTGGCGCCACGCCGCGATCTCCGGCTGGATCCTCGACCCGGACCGCAAGAAGATGTCCAAGTCCGTGGGCAACGTCGTGACCCCCGCAGGGATGCTCGCCGAGCACGGCTCGGACGCCGTGCGGTACTGGGCCGCCTCGGCCCGCCTCGGCACGGATGCCGCCTTCGAGGTGGGCCAGATGAAGATCGGCCGCCGCCTGGCGATCAAGGTCCTCAACGCGAGCAAGTTCGCGCTCGCGTTCGGCGACGTGGCGCCCGGCGAGCACCTGCTCGACGCCGCGGCGGTCACCGAGACGCTGGACCGCGCCATGCTGGCCGGCCTCGCGGACGTGGTCGAGCGCGCGACCGAGGCCCTCGAGGCCTACGACCACACGCGCGCGCTCGAGCTCACCGAGACGTTCTTCTGGACCTTCTGCGACGACTACCTCGAGCTGGTCAAGGACCGTGCCTACGGGACGGGCGGAGCCGGCGGCACCGGCCAGGCCGTGACCCCCGAGGCGACGGCGTCGGCACGAGCGGCGCTCGCCCTGGCGCTCGACGCGCTCCTGCGGCTCCTCGCACCCGTGCTCCCGTTCGCCACGGAGGAGGTCTGGTCGTGGTGGCGCGCGGGCTCCGTGCACCGCGCGCCGTGGCCCGACGC
>CAUQTR010000198.1:0-4721 GCA_963521045.1 uncultured Actinotalea sp. | reverse complement strand
GCCGAGGCCCATCCCGACGGACCGCGAGTCGACCACGTGCACGGGCACGGGCGCGGACTGCGCCGACACGCCCACCGAGGCCAGGGTCCCGGACAGCTCGCCGGACAGGTGCACGGACACGATCTCCCGCGCACCCCGCGCAGCGACGCGCGCGTAGGCCCGGGCGAAGGCCTCGGGCCCGGGTTGCGACGTCGTGACCTGGGCGCCGGCGCGGAGGGCGTCGACCAGCCGCTGCGGGCTGAGGTCGACCCCCTCGCGGTGGGCCGTGCCGTCCACCACGACCTGCAGCGGCACGACGACCACGTCCAGGCCGGCGGCACCGTCGGCTGTGGCGTCGAGGACGCCGGACGGCAGCGACGCGGTCGAGTCGGTGACGACCGTGACGTGCCCGTGCCCGGCGAGGGTCACGTCACGCCGGGACGACGTTGACGAGCTTCGGCGCCCGCACCACGACGGTGCGCACGGCCCGGCCGTCCAGGGCACGCCGGACGCCTGCCGTCGCGAGGGCCAGCTCCCGCAGCTCGTCCTCGCCGATCGAGGGCGACACCTCGATCCGGTCCCGCACCTTGCCCTGCACCTGCACGACGCACGTCACCGTCTCCTCGACCAGGTACGCCGGGTCGGCCTCGGGGTACGGCTCGCGCGCGAGGCTCGCGGTGTGCCCGAGCCGCGCCCAGATCTCCTCGCAGATGTGCGGGGCGAGGGGCGCGAGGAGCAGCACGAGGGTCTCGGCGGCGACGCGGGGCACCGCGTCGAGGGTCGTGAGGTGGTTGTTGAGCACGATGAGCTTGGCGATCGCGGTGTTGAACCGCATCGCCTCCATCTCGGTCCGGACGTCGGCCACCGTGCGGTGCACCAGGCGCAGCGTCTCGGCCGACGGCGCGTCGTCCGTCACGACGACCTCGCCCGTCGTCTCGTCGACCACGTTGCGCCACAGCCGCTGCAGGAAGCGCTGCGAGCCGATCACGGCCCGTGTCTCCCACGGGCGGGACAGGTCGAGCGGGCCCATCGACATCTCGTACAGCCGGAACGTGTCGGCGCCGTACGCCTCGTACACCTCGTCGGGCGTCACGCTGTTCTTCAGGGACTTGCCGATCTTGCCGTACTCCCGGAAGACCTCCTGGCCCTGCCACGAGTACCCGCTCGGCACCGATGCGTCCTCGACCACCTCGTGCGCCCACACGTACGCCCCGCGCGCGTCGGTGTACGCGTAGGCCTGGATGTACCCCTGGTTGAACAGCGTGCGGAAGGGCTCGACCGCGCTGACGTGGCCCAGGTCGTGCAGCACCTTGTGCCAGAAGCGCGCGTACAGCAGGTGCAGCACGGCGTGCTCGACGCCGCCCACGTACAGGTCGACGCCGCCCGAGGCGCCCGCGCCCGCGTCGTGGCCGGGACCCATCCAGTACCGCTCGAGCTCGGGGTCGACGAGCACGTCGCGCCGGCCCGGCTCGAGGTAGTTGAGGTAGTACCAGCAGGACCCGGCCCAGTTCGGCATGGTGTTGGTGTCGCGGCGGTACGTGCGCGGCCCGTCACCCAGGTCCAGCTCGACGTGGACCCACTCGTCGTTGCGGCCCAGCGGCGGCTCGGGCATCGAGGTGACGTCGTCGGGCTCGAACGTGCGCGGCGAGTAGTCCGGCACCTCCGGCAGGTCGACCGGCAGCATGTCGTCGGGCAGCGCGATCGGCAGGTCGTGCTCGTCGTAGACGATCGGGAACGGCTCGCCCCAGTACCGCTGGCGGCTGAACAGCCAGTCCCGCAGGCGGTAGGTCACGGTGCCCGTGCCCACGCCGCGCTCCTCCAGCCACGCGATCATGGTGCGCTTGGCGTCCGCGACGCCCAGGCCGTCGAGGCTGACCTCGTCGTTCGCGGAGTTCACCGCGGGGCCGTCGCCGGTGAACGCCCCGCCCTCCCAGCCCTCGGGGGGCGCGACCGTCCGGACGATCGGCAGCTCGAACTGCTCGGCGAACTGCCAGTCGCGCTCGTCCTGGGCGGGGACCGCCATGATCGCGCCCGTGCCGTAGCCCATGAGGACGTAGTCGGCCGTGAACACCGGGACCTGCTCGCCGTTGGCGGGGTTGATGGCCAGGTGGCCCGTGAAGACGCCGGTCTTGCGGCCCGCGTCGGCCTGGCGCTCGACGGCGGTCTTCGCGGCCGCCTCGGAGCGGTAGGCCGCGACCGCGGCCACCGGCGTGCGGTGCCCACCCGTCCACGCTGCGTGCGTGCCGTCCGGCCACTCGGCCGGCACCTCGTCGAGCAGCGGGTGCTCCGGGGAGACGACCATGAAGGTCGCGCCGAACAGCGTGTCCGGACGCGTCGTGAAGACCTCGACCGCGGCGCCGCCGATCACCTCGAACGTCACCTGCGCGCCCTCGGACCGCCCGATCCAGTTGCGCTGCATCGCGCGCACCTTCTCGGGCCAGTCGATGACGTCGAGGTCGGCGAGCAGCCGGTCGGCATAGGCGGTGATCCGCATGTTCCACTGGCGCAGGTTCCGCTTGAACACGGGGAAGTTGCCGCGCTCCGAGCGGCCGTCGACCGTGACCTCCTCGTTGGCGAGCACCGTCCCCAGCCCCGGGCACCAGTTCACGGGTGTCTCGGAGACGTACGCCAGGCGCTGCGCGTCGACCAACCGACGCCGCTCGACCGCGTCCAGGTCGGCCCAACCGCGCCCGCCCGACAGCTCGGCCGGGACCGCACGCTCGCCGCTCGCGTACGCCGCGACCAGCTCGCTCACCGGGCGTGCGCGCCCGGTGCCGCCGTCGGGCCGGGGCGCGTCGTCGTCGTACCAGGAGCTGAAGACCTGCAGGAAGATCCACTGCGTCCACCGGACGTACTCGGAGTCCGTCGTCGCGAACGTGCGCCGGGCGTCGTGCCCCAGGCCCAGGCGGCGCAGCTGGCGCCGCATCGTGACGATGTTCTCCTCGGTGGTCTTGCGGGGGTGCTGCCCCGTCTGCACCGCGTACTGCTCGGCGGGCAGCCCGAACGCGTCGTAGCCGAGCGCGTGCAGCACGTTGTCGCCGCACATGCGCCGGTGCCGGCCGACGACGTCGGTCGCGATGTAGCCCAGCGGGTGGCCGACGTGCAGTCCCGCGCCCGACGGGTACGGGAACATGTCCATGAGGAAGAACGAGGGCGCGTCGGGGTCGGCGTGGTTGCCCTCGCCGTCCGTCAGGCGACCCGTCGGGTTCGCCGCCCAGAAGGTGCCCTGCTCCTCCCAGCGGTCCTGCCAGCGCTGCTCGATCTCGGCGGCGAGCGCGGCCGTGTAGCGCAGCGGCGCCTCGGGCGGGGTTGCGGACGGCTGGGCGGGATCAGGGCTGTGCACGCGCCAAGGCTACCGTCGGCGCAGGTCGCGACCCGCGCGCTTTCCGCTCCGCGGGCGCGGTCAGCGGGCGGAGCGGTACTCCATGGTGAGCGGGCACTGGAAGGGGTCGCGCGCCGCGAGGCCGACCTTGTTGAGGTACCGGATGACGATCGCGTACGACTGCAGCGCGCTGGTCTCCGTGTAGTGGATGCCGCGGGTCGCGCAGAACTCGCGCACGATCGGCTGGACGCGGCGCAGGTGCGGCCGGGCCATGTTCGGGAAGAGGTGGTGCTCGATCTGGTAGTTGAGGCCACCCATCATGAGGTCGGTGACCCGGCCCCCACGGACGTTGCGGCTCATGAGCACCTGGCGCCGCAGGAAGTCGATCCGGGCGTCGGGCGGCACGATCGGCATGCCCTTGTGGTTCGGTGCGAACACGGCGCCCATGTACAGGCCGAAGATCGCGAGCTGCACGCCGAGGAACGCGAACGCCATCCCGACCGGCAGGGCCCAGAACACCAGGGCGAGGTACCCGCCGAGGCGCAGCGTGACGAAGGCCATCTCGACCGGGCGGCGCTTGACCTCACCCTTGCCGAAGATCGTCTTGACGCCGGAGATGTGCAGGTTCAGGCCCTCGAGCAGCAGGAGCGGGAAGAAGAGCCAGCCCTGGCGCTGGGTGAACCAGCCGACCAGGCCGGTGCGGGGCTTGGTCAGGTCCTCGGTGTGGAAGACCAGGGCGCCGGTCGCGATGTCCGGGTCGGCACCGACCTGGTTGGGCTTGGCGTGGTGACGGCTGTGCTTGTGCTGCCACCACCCGTAGCTCATGCCCGCGTAGAGGTTCGCGATGACGAGGCTGGCCCAGTCGTTCCACCGCCCGGAGCTGAAGATCTGCCGGTGCGCCGCGTCGTGCCCCAGGAACATCACCTGGCCGAGGACGAGCGCGAGAGCCGCGGCCAGCGCCAGCTGCCACCAGGTGTCCCCCAGCAGCACGATGCCGGCGCCGATGGCGACCAGCAGGGCCGTGAGCACCGCGAAGCGCGTCCAGTAGTAGCCGTACCGGCGCCGCATCAGGCCCGCCTCCTGCACGGTGCGGGTCAACGAGGTGAACTCGCTCACCTGCCGCTCGCGCGGAGAGGGCGGGGCGGTCTCGTCACCCTCGGCGACGGGCGTGGCGGTGGTGGGTGCGACGTCTGCGCTCATGGACATCCCGGTCTGATGAGGGTCGACGCGATGCCGACGGCACCACATCTGATCGGTTCAACCTACGGCAGCGTAACCCGGGTACCGAGGATGCGACAGCCGATCGGTCGGCGCGCCGCTCGACACGGCCGGGCCCTACAGTCGGCCCATGACGGACGCGACCAGCGAGCAGGACGCCGCCGTCGCGGCGGCGCAGGCACGAGCCGATGCCGCCGAGGCC
>CAUQTR010000197.1:0-4729 GCA_963521045.1 uncultured Actinotalea sp. | reverse complement strand
GGCCGCCCCCGTCCGGCGAGTCGGCCGACCCGACGCGACCCGACGGTGGCCCGGCCGGCGGGCGGGAGGTCGGGGCAGCGCCGTCGTCGTGGCAGGCTGTGGCCGTGCATCGCTGGACCTACCTGAGCCAGGTACCCGCGGACTTCGGTCCGAGCGTCGTGACGATCGGCAACTTCGACGGCGTCCACCGCGGCCACCGCGGTGTCCTGACGCGGATGGTGCGCGACGCGACCGCGACCGGCCACCAGGCCGTCGCGGTGACGTTCCACCCGCATCCCGCCCAGGTGCACCGTCCGGCCGCTGCGCCCGAGCTCATCTGCGGCATCGCCGACCGGCTCGAGCTGCTCGCCGAGACCGGGCTGCACGCGGTGCTCGTGGTCGAGTACACCCTCGAGTTCGCGCGCGCGACGCCCGAGGACTTCGTCCGCACCTACCTGGTCGACGGCCTGCACGCCGGCACGGTCGTCGTCGGGCGCGACGTCCGCTTCGGTCTCGACAACTCCGGCGACCTCGCGACCATGCGCGAGCTGGGGGAGCGGTTCGGCTTCGCGGTGGAGGTCATCGAGGACGTGCACGGCGAGGTCGCGCCGCACGGTGACGGGACCCGACGCTGGTCGTCGACCTGGGTGCGCGAGCTGCTGGCCGGCGGCGACGTCGTCGGAGCCGCCCGGATCCTCGGCCGGCCGCACCGCGTGCGCGGGACGGTCGTGCACGGCGACGCCCGCGGCCGTGAGCTCGGCTACCCGACCGCCAACCTCGCCCAGGACGCGACGGGCATGGTCCCGGCCGACGGCGTCTACGCGGGCTGGCTGCGGCGCGTCGGCTACCCGGCGGACCGGCCCGACGGCTACCTGCCGGTCGCCATCTCGGTGGGCACCAACCCGACCTTCGACGGCGTGCAGCGCCGGGTCGAGGCGCACGTGCCCGACCGCACCGACCTCGACCTGTACGACGAGGAGGTCGTCGTCGAGTTCGTCGAGCGCCTGCGGCCGACCGTCCGCTTCGACTCGGTCGAGGCGCTCGTCGTGCAGATGGCGGACGACGTCGAGCGCACGCGCCGTCGGCTGGCCGGTGGCCCGCTCGCGTCCGCAGCGGCGGTGGACGGGTCGGCCGGCTGATACCCTGGTCGGTGCCGTCAGATCGGCCGCGGACCCAGAGCGCCCGGGTGGACATGCCCCGGAGCACCGCGCAGCGAGAACCCAAGGAGAGCACGTGCCCCTCGACGCCGCCACCAAGCAGCGCATCATGACCGAGTACGCCACGACCGAGAACGACACGGGCTCCCCTGAGGTCCAGGTCGCGATGCTCACGCAGCGGATCAAGGACCTCACCGAGCACCTCAAGGAGCACAAGCACGACCACCACTCGCGTCGTGGCCTGCTCCTCCTGGTCGGCCAGCGTCGCCGTCTTCTCGGCTACCTGCAGAAGGTCGACATCAACCGCTACCGCAGCCTCATCGAGCGGCTCGGCCTGCGTCGCTGAACGTCCCGGACCAGCCCGGACCCCTCCCGGGTCCGGGCTGGTCCGGTGTCAGGCGCCGCGACGGCGGGGCGCGTGCCTCACGGCACACGTACCGTCCCGCGCGCCACGACCCCTCTGCCGACCCGGCGGACGGGCCACGGCGCCCCTCGGGGTGACCGACAACTGAACCAGTACCTCCCGGAACCGGCGTCCGGTCCTCGGTAGTGGCTCGCGGAACCGCAGTGCGGGGTCCGGGGACCACGGTCGAAGACCGTCGCGCGAAGCCGGGATCTTCGACGAAGGAGGGCATCCCGTGGAGGGACCCGAGATCCAGTTCGCCGAGGCCGTCATCGACAACGGCCGCTTCGGCACCCGCACCGTCCGCTTCGAGACCGGCCGCCTGGCCAAGCAGGCCGCCGGCTCCGCCGTCGCCTACCTCGACGGGGACACGATGCTCCTGTCGGCCACCACGGCCGGCAAGCACCCCAAGGAGCAGTTCGACTTCTTCCCGCTCACGGTCGACGTGGAGGAGCGCCAGTACGCCGCCGGCAAGATCCCCGGCTCGTTCTTCCGCCGTGAGGGCCGTCCGTCCACGGACGCGATCCTCGCCTGCCGGCTCATCGACCGCCCGCTGCGCCCCCTGTTCGTCAAGGGCCTGCGCAACGAGGTCCAGGTCGTCGTGACCGTCATGGCGATCCACCCGGACGACTCCTACGACGTCCTCGCGATCAACGCGGCGTCCATCTCCACCCAGCTCTCGGGCCTGCCGTTCTCGGGCCCCGTCGGCGCCGTGCGCATCGCGCTCGTCGACGGCCAGTGGGTCGCGTTCCCGCGCTACTCCGAGCGCGAGCGCGCCACGTTCGACATGGTCGTGGCGGGTCGCGTCGTCGGTGACGACGTGGCGATCGCCATGATCGAGGCCGAGGCGCCCGAGAAGTCCTGGAACCTCATCAAGGACGAGGGCGGCGTCGCGCCGTCCGAGGAGATCGTCTCGCAGGGCCTGGACGCCGCGAAGCCGTTCCTCAAGGCGCTCGTCGTCGCGCAGCAGGAGCTGGCGTCGAAGGCGGCCAAGGAGGTCCAGCCGTTCCCGACGTTCCCGGACTACCAGGACGACGCGTACGCCGCCGTCGAGCAGGCCGCCGAGGCCCGCGTCTCCGAGGCGCTGACGATCGCGGACAAGCAGACCCGCGAGGGCAAGCTCGACGAGATCAAGGCCGCGGTGCTCGCCGAGCTCGGCGGGCAGTTCGAGGGCCGCGAGAAGGAGCTCTCCGCCGCGGTCCGCGCCGTGACGAAGAAGGTCATCCGTCGCCGCATCCTCACGGACGGCTTCCGCATCGACGGCCGTGGCCTGCGGGACATCCGCACGCTCTCGGCCGAGGTCGAGGTGCTCCCGCGGGTGCACGGCTCGGCCATCTTCGAGCGCGGCGAGACGCAGATCCTCGGCGTCACGACGCTGAACATGCTCCGCATGGAGCAGCAGCTCGACACGCTCTCCCCGGAGACGCGCAAGCGCTACATGCACAACTACAACTTCCCGCCGTACTCGACCGGTGAGACGGGGCGCGTGGGCTCGCCCAAGCGCCGCGAGATCGGTCACGGCGCGCTCGCCGAGCGGGCGCTCATGCCCGTGCTGCCGAGCCGCGAGGAGTTCCCCTACGCGATCCGTCAGGTCTCCGAGGCGCTCGGCTCCAACGGCTCGACGTCGATGGGCTCGGTCTGCGCCTCGACGCTCTCGCTGCTCAACGCCGGTGTCCCGCTGCGGGCGGCCGTCGCGGGCATCGCGATGGGCCTCGTCTCCGACACCGTGGACGGACAGACGCGGTACGCCGCACTGACCGACATCCTCGGCGCCGAGGACGCGTTCGGCGACATGGACTTCAAGGTCGCCGGCACGCGCGAGTTCGTCACGGCCATCCAGCTCGACACCAAGCTCGACGGCATCCCCGCCGACGTGCTCACGGGTGCGCTCAACCAGGCCCGTGACGCGCGCCTGTACATCCTCGACGTCATGAACGAGGCGATCGACGCCCCGGACGAGATGTCGCCGAACGCGCCGCGCGTCATCACGGTGAAGGTCCCGGTCGACAAGATCGGCGAGGTCATCGGGCCGAAGGGCAAGATGATCAACCAGATCCAGGAGGAGACCGGCGCCGACATCTCGATCGAGGACGACGGCACGGTCTACATCGGCGCCACCGACGGTCCGTCGGCGGAGGCCGCGCGGGCGGCGGTCAACGCGATCGCCAACCCGCACATGCCCGAGATCGGTGAGCGCTTCGTCGGCACGGTCGTCAAGACCACGACGTTCGGTGCGTTCATCTCGCTCTCGCCGGGCAAGGACGGGCTCCTGCACATCTCGCAGATCCGCAAGCTCGTCGGCGGCCGCCGGGTCGAGAACGTCGAGGACGTCCTCGGCGTCGGCCAGAAGGTCCAGGTCGAGATCGGCGAGATCGACCCGCGCGGCAAGCTGTCGCTGCACGCGGTCATCGAGGGCGAGGGCGACGGCGGTGCCCCGAGTGCCGAGGCGCAGACCGAAGGCGCCCAGGCCTGAGGTGTCCCTCGAACTCCCGCTGACCCGCCCGGGCCTCCCGGGCAGTGACGTGACCGCCGGGCAGGACGGCGGCGCACTCGTGCGCCGTACCGTCCTGCCCGGCGGGGTCCGGGTCCTCACCGAGTCCATGCCCGGTCTGCGTTCCGCCACGGTGGGTGCGTGGATCGGCGTCGGCTCGCGTGACGAGACCAGCGGGCACCACGGCTCGACGCACTTCCTCGAGCACCTGCTCTTCAAGGGCACGCAGCGGCGCTCCGCGATGGACATCGCGGAGGCGTTCGACGCCGTGGGCGGCGAGGCCAACGCGGCCACCGGCAAGGAGCACACGTGCTACTACGCACGCGTGCTCGACGCCGACGTCCCGATGGCGGTGGACGTCATCGCGGACATGGTCACGTCCGCGCGGCTCGACGCCGACGAGCTGGAGACCGAGCGCGGGGTCATCCTCGAAGAGCTCGCGATGAACGACGACGACCCCTCGGACGTCGTCCACGAGCAGTTCGCGGCCGCGGTGCTCGGCGAGCACCCGCTCGGCCGCCCCATCGGCGGTACCCCCGGGACGATCCGCGCGGTGCCCCGCGACGCCGTCTGGGAGCACTACCGCGAGCACTACCTGCCGAGCACGCTCGTCGTCACGGCCGCCGGCGGCGTGGACCACGACGCGCTGTGCGAGCAGGTGACCCGCGCCCTGGAGACCGGCGGCTGGCAGCTCGACCC
>CAUQTR010000196.1:0-4732 GCA_963521045.1 uncultured Actinotalea sp. | reverse complement strand
GCGGTGCACCTCGTCGTCGCCCTCGCCCTCGGCCTCGTCACGTCGATCGCGGTGATCTCCCTGCGGGCTCCTGAGCCCGCCGGCACGGGTGCACGGGCCCTGCTCCTCGACCAGATCGAGGAACGGACGGCGGCCGCCGACGAGCTGCAGCAGGCGAACGACGAGCTGGCCGCGGAGGTCGCGCAGCGCCAGAGCCAGGCGCTGGCCTCGGCCGACCCGGCCCTGTTCGCCGAGCTCGCCGAGCTGGAGGTGCTCTCCGGGACGACCGGCCTGCGCGGCGACGGCCTGGTGCTCGAGCTCAGCGACGCCCCGGTCGAGGACCCCGACGACGTCGACCCCCGGCGCCGGGTCCAGGACATCGACCTGCAGATCGTCACGAACGGCCTCTTCGCGGCCGGTGCGGAGGGCATCGCGATCAACGGCCAGCGGCTCACGGGCCAGAGCGCGATCCGCAGCGTCGGCCCGGCGGTCCTCGTCGACCTCGTACCGCTCGTGTCGCCCTACCGGATCGAGGTGGTCGGCGACCCGCAGGGGGTCCAGACCGCGTTCGCCCGCACCACGGCGGCGAACCACCTCGCGACCCTGACCGGGACGTACGAGATCGGGATGTCGATGCGTGCGGTCGAGGTGGAGCTTCCCGGCGGCTCCGCCGCGACGTTGCGCCATGCCGTCGTGGCCGGCGGCGATGTGGCACAGTCTGGGGCCGACGACGAGACCGGCCCCGCACCGAGCGGCGGGGCCGCCACGACCGAGGGAGGAACCCCGTGATCGCCGTGATCGGCCTGGTCCTCGGCGCCCTCATCGGCCTGGTGCTCGAGCCGACCGTCCCGACCGCGCTCCAGCCGTACCTGCCGATCGCCGTCGTCGCCGCCCTCGACGCGCTGTTCGGCGGCCTGCGCGCCCTCCTGGACGGCAACTTCAACGACCGCGTCTTCCTCGTGTCGTTCCTCTCGAACGTCGTCGTCGCCGCACTCATCGTCTTCCTCGGCGACCAGCTCGGCGTGGGCACCCAGCTGTCGACAGCGGTCGTGGTGGTGCTCGGGATCCGGATCTTCTCGAACGCGGCCGCGATCCGCCGGCACCTCTTCAAGGCCTGACGTGGACGAGGACCGCGCCCCGAGCCAGGCTCCTGACGGGCCGGCACCGGGTCTGCCACCGGTCGGCGGGCCGTCGTCGGTCTCACGGTCGTGGCGCACGATCGGGCGCGTGCTCGCGCCGCGGGCCACCCGCGCCCAGGTCCTCGCGGGACTGCTGTGCGCGCTGCTCGGCTTCGCGTTCGTCGTGCAGGTGCAGCAGAACCGCAGCGACGGCCTCTCCTCGCTGCGCCAGGAGGAACTGGTGCGGATCCTCGACGAGGTCACCCAGCGCACCGAGGAGCTCGAGGACCAGGCCGCCGCCCTGCGTACCCAGCGCACCGAGCTCGCGACCGGGACGGACACGCGACGGGCGGCGCGCGAGGCCGCGGCCGAGCGCGCGGCCCAGCAGGGCATCCTGTCCGGCCGGCTCCCGGCCGAGGGCCCGGGCGTCCTGCTCACCGTCCGCGACCCGGACCGCCGGGTACCCGCTCTCGTGCTCTACAACGTCCTCGAGGAGCTGCGGAACGCCGGCGCGGAGGCCATCCAGATCAACGGCCTGCGCGCGACGGCCTCGACCTACGTCGTGGACACCGCTGACGGCGTCTCGCTCGACGGCACACCGCTGGACCCGCCCTACCGGTGGGTCGCCATCGGGGACCCCGACGTCATCATCCCGGCGCTGAGCATGCCCGGGGGTGCGCTCTTCGTGGTGCGGGACTCGGGCGGCTCGAGCGAGGTCGAGGCGCGCGACCTCGTGACCGTCGACGCCGTCAGCGAGGTCGAGCCGCCGCGCTTCGCGACCCCCGTACCCGCGGCGGAAGCCGGATGAGGGACTGCGCGGTCGCGGGCGGAGTGCATAGGGTGTCCCCGGACGGCGAGTCACCGTGCCGGGCCGTACGTGCTGTGCCTCGCTGCACGACCAGCCGAACCGAACCCACCGGGTGAAGGAGTGATGATGACCGAACGCGACGCGTCAGAGCCGCGGTGGGCCTCCGCCGACACCACGATGAGCTTCGGTGAGGGCGTCATCGGCTCCGTGGAGCCGGACGCCCCGAGCGCCGGTCTCACGGCCGAGGAGAACGCCGCCGTGGCGGCGCTGCCGCCGACCTCGGCCCTCCTGGTCATGCAGCGCGGGCCGAGTGCGGGCGCACGGTTCCTGCTCGACGCGGACCGGACCGTCGCGGGGCGGAGCCCGAACGCCGACATCTTCCTCGACGACGTGACCGTCTCGCGCAAGCACGTGGAGTTCGTGCGAGAGCGGGACGGGTTCGTCGTGCGGGACGTCGGCTCGCTCAACGGCACCTACGTCAACCGCACGCGCATCGAGCAGGCGCTCCTGCGGGCCGGCGACGAGGTCCAGATCGGGAAGTTCCGGATGACGTTCCACCCGAGCCCGGCGCGCGCCGCCGGCACGGCCGGCACGGGCCCGGGCGCCCCACGGTGACGCCTGCTCCTCGCCGGACGCAGGAGCGCGAGGAGCGCCACGACCACGGCGGCGGCAGCGCTCCTGGGCTGCCCGCACCTGCCGGACGGCCGCACCTGGTCGAGCGGTGGCCCCACGGGGTCTCGACCGAGCCGACGATGCGCATCTCGGACGTCCTCGCGGACCTCGGCACGGACTTCCCGACACTCACGCCGTCCAAGCTGCGCTTCCTCGAGGAGCAGGGGCTCGTCGAGCCGAGACGGACCGCGGGCGGCTACCGCCAGTACAGCCCGGCGGACGTGGAGCGGCTCCGCTTCGTCCTGCGCCAGCAGCGTGACCGGTACCTGCCGCTCAAGGTCATCGGTGAGCAGCTCGCCGCCCTCGACGCCGGTCAGAGCGACGAGCCGCTGACCCCGCGCCTCGCCACCTCCGACGGCGAGCGCACCGGGTCCGTCGCACCCGGCCGGACGACCGCTGCGGCGCTCGCGGCGGAGGCCGGGGTCGACGTCGCGCTCGTGGAGCAGCTCGTCGAGGCGGGCGTGCTCACGATGAGCGGGTCCGGGCACGTCGACGCGTGGGCGCGCGAGGTCGTCGTGCTCGCCGCAGCCCTCGCGGAGCACGGTGTCGAGCCGCGGCACCTGCGCTCGTTCCGCCTGGCGGCCGACCGTCAGGTCTCCGTGGTCGAGCAGATCGTCGCCCCGCTCCGCGGGCAGAAGGCCGTCGCGGCGCAGGCCCACGCCGCGACCGTCGCCGCCGAGGTCGGCGAGCTCTGCGGCCGCCTGCACACGGCGCTCGTCCGGTCCGGAGTGGCTGACCTCACCCCCTGAGCCACGCGCCCGCGATGCTCGTGCCGGACGCCGGCACCGACCGGGTGCCGAGGGGCGGCGGTCGGACGTAGCGTGGGCGTCATGCGTGAGGACCTGGTGCCGGTGGAGGTGCTGGGGGTGCGCCGGCAGGCTCCCCTCGACCAGGTCGTCGTGCTGCTCCTCGACCTCGGGAGCCGTCGGCTGCTGCCGATCGTCGTGGGAGTCACCGAGGGTTCGGCCATCGCGTCGGCGCAGCAGGGTGTCGTCGCCCCCCGACCCATGACCCACGACCTGCTCGCCACCGTGATCCAGGAGTCCACGGCCGGGTTGCAGCGCGTCGAGATCGTCGCGCTGGTCGACAGCGTGTTCCACGCCGAGCTCGTCATGGCCGACGACAGCCGCGTGGACTCGCGGGCGTCCGACGCGATCGCCGTGGCCGTCCGTCTCGGCTGCCCGGTGCTGTGCGCGCCCGAGATCCTCGACGAGTCGGGGCTCGAGGTCGAGGAGCACACCGCCGAGGACGAGGTGGAGGAGTTCCGGGCTTTCCTCGACACCGTGAGCGCGGACGACTTCGAGACCGGCCCGGCCGCCGGGGACGTCGGCGAGGGCGACGACGAGGACCGGCCGCACGGACGGTGACGCACCCGGCCGCCGACGCCCGTGGAGCCGCACGTCGGGGGCCACGTCTCAACCTGAGGTCGAAGGTGAGACACGCCGCACGGACACGCCGCGGCGCGTCGCGGCCGGCGTCGTTGACTGCCCTACCCCCCGGGCCTAGCGTGACGTGTGGACATCCTGTGGAGCGCCGCCCTGCGGCGCTGGGACGGACCAGCAGGATGACGGAGGGAGTGACCCGTGAGCGGCACCGGAGACACGGCCGAGGAGGCCGTCGCCGTACCCCAGCGGGCGCAGGGGCTCCTGTTCGGCGACGAGCTGCCCGACCTGGACACCACGACGGGCTACCGCGGCCCGACGGCGTGCCGCGCTGCCGGCATCACCTACCGTCAGCTCGACTACTGGGCCCGCACGGGCCTCGTCGAGCCCACCATCCGCCCCGCGAGCGGGTCCGGCACGCAGCGCCTCTACAGCTTCCGCGACATCCTCGTGCTCAAGGTGGTCAAGCGGCTGCTGGACACGGGGGTCTCGCTCCAGCAGATCCGGACCGCCGTGTCGCACCTGCGTGAGCGCGGCGTCGAGGACCTCGCGCAGATCACCCTGATGAGCGACGGCGCCAGCGTCTACGAGTGCACGTCCGCCGACGAGGTGATCGACCTGGTCCAGGGCGGTCAGGGCGTCTTCGGCATCGCCGTCGGACGGGTGTGGCGCGAGGTCGAGGGGACGCTCGCCTCGCTGCCCACCGAGCGGGCGGGCGACGACTCGCCGGCCTCGGCGGAGGACGAGCTGGCGCAGCGCCGTCGGGCTCGCAC
>CAUQTR010000195.1:0-4740 GCA_963521045.1 uncultured Actinotalea sp. | reverse complement strand
CGGCGGGGGTGCGCGGCAGCGCGTCGTCGGCGTCCGCCACCGGGGCGTCCTGCGCGACCAG
This sequence comes from uncultured Actinotalea sp., assembly GCA_963521045.1. Taxonomy (GTDB): domain Bacteria; phylum Actinomycetota; class Actinomycetes; order Actinomycetales; family Cellulomonadaceae; genus Actinotalea. Next base: position 4,679 of record CAUQTR010000195.1, on the reverse strand, counting down.
CACGACGCCCGGCGCCACCGCGAGGTAGGGCAGCCCTTCGGTGAGGCGACGCCGCTGCGCCTGCGTCAGCCCAGCGTCGTGGGCCTCGAGCGCGGCCAGGATCCCGTCGAGCGTCCCGTAGCGGCGCAGCAGCGCCGCGGCCGTCTTCTCGCCGATGCCGGCGACCCCGGGCAGCCCGTCGCTGCTGTCCCCGCGCAGCATGGCCATCTCGGCGTACGCCCGGCCGTCGGCCACGTCGTACTTCTCGTCCAGCCGTGCCTGGTCGACGACGTCGAGGTCCGCGATCCCCCGCGCCGGGTACAGCACGCGGACGCGCAGCGCGTCGTCGACGAGCTGGAACAGGTCGCGGTCGCCGGTGACGATCTCCACGGGCGACCGCTCGGCAGCCGGGCGGGCCGTCTCGCGCGCGGTGAGGGTGCCGATGACGTCGTCGGCCTCGTAGCCCGGCGCGCCGAGGCGCGCGATGCCGAACGCCTCGAGCACCTCGACGATCACGGGGATCTGCGCGCTCAGCGCCGAGGGGACCTCCTCCTCGTCGCCCTGCGCCACCCGGTGCGCCTTGTAGCTGGGGATCGCCTCGACCCGGAAGGCCGGCCGCCAGTCGTCGTCCCAGCAGGCGACGAGCCGCCCCGGGCGCCGCGCCGTCACCAGCCGGGCCGTCATGTCCAGCAGGCCGCGCACGGCGTTGACCGGCGTGCCGTCGGGCGCCTTGACCGAGTCCGGGACGCCGAAGAAGGCCCGGAAGTACAGCGACGCTGTATCCAAGAGGAGGAGGGGACGGCGCTGTCCGGCATCAAGTGGCATGCCGGTGAGCCTATTGAGCGGCACCTCTCCACGGCGCTCGAAAGCGGCCGTGGCCGCGTCACCGCTCGGGCATGCTCTCCATGTGAAGGGACTCGAACGCGCTCAGGCGGACCTGGCCAGCGGCGACGTGCGCAAGGCCCGCGACCGGCTCAAGGGCCTCCTCCGGACGTACCCGTACAGCCACGAGGTCCGGGGGCTTCTCGCCGACGCCTACCGGCGCGACGGGCACCCGTCCGAAGCAGGTCGGTGGGGCTACCTCGTCGGCCCACATGCCACCGATCTCGAGCGCGCGGGCTTCGAACGGCACTACTTCGGGTGGTACTCGCGCATCCCCGAGTCTCGCCTGCGTCGCCTCCTGCGCTGCGACGATCTCGCACTCATCACCGATGAGGCTGGTCGCAAGGTGCTCGCCGACCTCCCGCGGAAGCGCCCGTCCGCGCGGAAGGACGGTCTCCTCGGCGCTCTGGGGCGCCTCTTCGCGACGCTCCGTGCCCGCCGGAGGTGGGGCGGGACGAGGACGAACGAGCCGCGCCCCTCGACGTCGTGAAGTGCCTTTGACGTCGGTACAGCGACGCCGTGTCCAAGAGGAGGAGCGGAGCCCGGTTGGTGGTCACGCAAGGAGTCTGGCACCGCGGACCCGTCGGGTCGCTAGCGTCGCGGCATGACGCGCCCGGGTGCCTGGTGGCCAGCAGACCCTGACCTCTGTCGCGTGTGCGGCCTGTCCCACGAGGAACCGGGTTGGTCCGAAGAAGACAGCGGCCCGAAGTACCTCATCTGCGAGTGCTGCGGCGCGGAGACAGGAGTCGACGACATCGACGAGCGGACGGCACAGCGGTACCGCGCGGCGTGGCTGGCAGGTGGCACCCGGTGGTTCGTCGAAGCGTCGCGGCCGCCGCAGTGGTCGGCGCTCGAACAGATGACCAAGGCCGGGATCGACGTTCGGCGTCGCGACCTACGGGTATAGGTCGCGCTCGCACGAAGCACGGGCCACGCAGTGCCGGTGATGTGCCTTTCGGTGAACTACAGCGAGGCCGTGTCGAGCAGCAGGAGCGGGCGCCGGTCCGTCATGCCCGCCACGGTAGGTGATCCCTGCGACAGGAGCAGCGGGCAGCGCCCATGGCACCATCGAGGCAGCGGGGGCGCACCGGGCACCCCCGTGCGACACGGTCCCGTGGGGGCCGGGACGGGGGATCGATGAGGCGGACGGCGATCGCCGCGGTGGCGGCTGTGCTGGTGCTCGGCGGGTGCTCGAACGGGGACGGTGACCCGGCGACGGAACCGGCACCGACGTCGGCCGAGCCCACCACCGAGCCCACCACCGAGCCCACGACGGAGCCGACCGAGGACGCGGCGCCGAGCGCCGCGCCCGACGCCGAGTGGCCGACCGAGAGCCTCGCCTTCGAGCAGGGCAAGCAGCTCTGGGCCACGTACGTGGCGACGGCCCCGACGCCGGACGACCCGACCATCACGGCCGCGCAGACCCGGCTGTCCGAGCTCGGCTACACGACGGGCGACTTCGCCGGCGAGCTCGCGTGCGACCAGGGGGCCGTCGAGGCCCTCGGGGTCACGGACCACGCCTACGGCGTCGCCGCCTACTTCGAGACGCAGGCCGACGCCGAGCTCTTCGCGGAGCTGTGGGGCCCGGACGCGGTCGGCACCGCGCAGATCACGGTCTACTGCGCCGACTGACCGCCGGACGCAGGGCCCGGCCATCCGTCAGGCCGGAGGCCTCGCGTCCCGTCAGGCGGGAGGCCGCGCGTCACCCTCGCCTGCGGGCGAGGCGTCAGTGCCCTCGGACCGCAGCCGCTGCTCGCGCTCGCGGAGCTGCGCCTCCCACTCGGCGAGCAGCCGCTCGTGCTCGGCCTGCTCCTTGCGGGCGACACCCGCGAGGAACTCCGGGTCGTCGTCCGGCCCCTTGGGGGGTGCGGGACGCTCGTACTCGGGAAAGCCCGCCGTCCTCGTCGCGGGCCACGGCACGGAGCGACCACCCTGGCGCGACGTGGGGCGGCCGGCGACGAGCCAGGCGACCGGCCCGGCGATCGGGATGAGGATGATGATGAAGATCCACGTCGTCTTGCCGAGGTTCCGCTCGGCGCCCGCCTCCGTCTGGATGCAGTCGATGAGGCAGAACACGAGGAGCGCGAGCTCCACGACGAACGGCAGCATGCGCAGCACAGGTCCCCCAAGGCCGACGACGGTCGACGCCGCACGGACGTCGGCGACACGCTAGGGCAGGCGGGGCCCGCCACGGGAGGGCGCCACCGCGGGTTCACCCGTGCGGGTGTCCCACGCACCGATGCCCGGACGGGCGAACCCGTCCGGGCATCGTGGCGGTGGCGCCGGGCCGCGGTGGCCGGCGGCACCCGACCTGCGCGTGGCGCCGGGCCGGGTCAGGACTGCACGAACTCGAGCAGCGCGGCAGTCACCTCGTCGGCGTGCGTCCAGAGCAGGCCGTGCGGGGCGCCCTCGATCTCGACGTACGTGGCCTGCGGCAGCAGGTCGCGCAGCAGGCGGGCGGTCGCCTCGATCGGCAGGATCCGGTCGGCGGTGCCGTGCAGGACCAGCAGCGGGATGCCGGCGTCGCGCAGGGCGGTGACGTCCGCACGGAAGTCGGTCAGCCACGAGGGCACGACACCCGCGGCGGCGGCGGGCGCCGAGCCGGCCGCCGTGGCCCAGCTCGCCCGGACGGCGGCCTCGCTGATCCGGCTGCCGAGGGTCTCGTCGAGGTTGTAGAAGTTGGCGTAGAAGTCGTCGAACCACGCGTAGCGGTCGGCCGTCGCGCTCGCCGCGATGCCGTCGAACACGTCCTGCGGCACCCCGGTCGGGTTGTCGTCGGTCTGCAGCAGGAACGGCTGGAGTGCGGCGAGCAGAGCGGCCTTGGCCACGCGGTCGGTGCCGTAGCGGGCGACGTAGCGCGTCACCTCGCCCGAGCCCATGGAGAACCCGGCCAGGACGGCGTCGCGCAGGTCGAGCGCGGTGAGGACGGCATCGAGGTCCGCGGCGAACGTGTCGTAGTCGTACCCGACCGTCGTCTTCGAGGAGCGACCGAAGCCTCGGCGGTCGTACGTGACGACGCGGTAGCCGGCCGCGAGCAGGGCCGCCGTCTGCTTCTCCCACGACGCGCCGTCGAGCGGGTAGCCGTGGATGAGGACGACGGGCTGACCGGTGCCGTGGTCCTCGTAGTACAGCTCGACGGTCGCGTCGGCGGCGTCGGACCCGGCGGTGGTGGAGGTGATGTACGGCATGGGAGTCGTCCTTCCGATCCGGCGAGGCCGTTTGCCTCGCTCCCAACTACATCGTGCACGATGCAATCGCAGACGTCAACATCGTGGCGTAGGATTCATCGCATGGACACCGCGGGTTCCCCGGACGGCCGGGAGACGAGCAGCAGGACGAGCACGGGCGCGCAGGAGCCCGCGGACGGCCTGCCGCTCCCCCTGACCGACATGCTCTGCTTCGACCTCTACGCCGCATCGCGCCTGCTCACCGGCGTGTACCGGCGGGTGCTCGACCCGCTGGACCTCACCTACCCGCAGTACCTCGTCCTCGCGGCGCTGTGGGAGCACGGCGAGCTGAGCGTCCGCGAGGTCATCGAGCTGCTCGACCTCGACTACGGCACGGTGTCGCCGCTGCTCAAGCGCCTGGAGGCGCGCGGTCTGGTGGTGCGTCGCCGACGCCCGGAGGACGAGCGCTCGGTCACCGTCACGCTCACCGACGAGGGCCATGCGATGCGCGAGCGCGCCCGCGGCGTCGCGCCCGCGATCGGCTCCGCCTTCGGCCTGCCCGACGACGACGCCGAGCGGCTGCGCACCCTGCTGACCCGGGTGCGGACCTCCGCGAGCGCCCAGGTGGACGCGCCGGGCTGACGAGGCCTC
>CAUQTR010000194.1:0-4756 GCA_963521045.1 uncultured Actinotalea sp. | reverse complement strand
GTCCTCCGGGCCGCCGCCCGTCGGCGTCCCCGGACGTGTCGGGCGGCGCGTGAGGGCGTGCCGGGGGCGCGCGTGGTCCGACGCGTGAGACGCACGGGCGCCGGCGTTCACCCGTTCGAGCGCACCAGGCTCCCTCCGGTTGCCGGATATGTCCGATCCGCAGACCATGGCCTCCTGCCGCCGTGTCCACGGCCGCTCCCCAGCGGAAGGACAGACCGTGCCGCGTGCCGTCGCCCCGAACCGGACTTCCGTCCTCATGCACGACGTCGCGGCCGACCGTGACCGCATGCGCAGACGGCGGTTCTACCGCTTCGCCGCCGTCGTCCTGCTGGTCGAGGCGTACCTCATCGCGATGCCGCTGGCCGGGCGACCCCAGCTCCCCGCGCTCCCGGCGATCGACCCGCTCGTGCTCGTCCCCGTGCTCTTCTTCACCGCGCTGCTCGTGCTGCTGGTGGGCGGGCAGGCGATGAACAGCCGCTCGCCGCACCTCACGTACCGACCCGAGCAGGTCGACGTCACGCTCGACGACGTCATCGGCATCGATCCCGTGAAGGAGGACGTGCGCCGGTCGATCGACCTCTTCCAGACGCACCGCCGGTTCGCCGACCAGATGGGTGGCCAGGTCCGCCGCGGCCTGCTGTTCGAGGGCGCACCCGGCACGGGCAAGACGATGACCGCGAAGGCGATGGCCGCCGAGGCGGGCGTCCCCTTCCTCTTCGTCTCGGCGACGTCGTTCCAGTCGATGTACTACGGCGCGACCGCACGCAAGATCCGCGCGTACTTCACGGCGCTCCGCAAGGCCGCGCGTGCCGAGGGAGGCGCGATCGGGTTCATCGAGGAGATCGACGCGATCGCGCTGCGCCGCGGGGGTGTGCTGTCGTCCGCCACCGCGCGCGCGGACGGGCGGGCCGAGGGCCCGGTCGTGAACGCGGCGATCAGCGAGGGCACCGGCGGTGTCGTCAACGAGCTCCTCGTCCAGATGCAGTCCTTCGACCAGCCGACGGGTGGTCAGCGCCTGCTCAACGCCCTCATCGCGCGGGTGAACCTCCTGCTGCCGGCGGACCGCCAGCTGCGCCAGATCCGGCCCGACCGCGTCCCGATCCTCCTCATCGCCGCGACGAACCGCGCGGACTCGCTCGACCCGGCCCTCCTGCGGCCGGGGCGGTTCGACCGCCGGCTGACCTTCGGCGCCCCGGACGTCCACGGCAGGCGCGCGCTGGTCGACCACTTCCTGGCCAGGCGGTCGCACGAGGCGGACCTCGACGACCCGCTCCTGCGCGACCGGATCGCGGCCGCGACGAACGGCTGGACGCCCGTCATGGTCGAGCACCTCCTCGACGAGGCGCTGGTCAACGCGCTCCGCCGCGGCGCCGGCGCCATGTCCTTCCTCGACGTGGAGCAGGCGCGGATCACCGAGATGGTCGGCATCGGCCAGCCCGTCGCCTACACCTCGCGCGAGCAGCAGCTCATCGCGACCCACGAGGCCGGCCACGCCGTCGTCGCGTGGCTCGTGGCGCCGAACCGGACGCTCGAGGTGCTGACGATCGTCAAGCGCGGCGACGCGCTCGGCCTCCTGGCGCACGGCGACACCGAGGAGGTCTACACCCACTCCGCCGTCGACCTGCGCGCGCTGATCGACATCGCGATGGGCGGCCTCGTCGCCGAGGAGCTCTTCTTCGGCGTCACCACGACGGGCCCGGCGAGCGACCTCGCCGCGGCGACCCGCACCGCGGCGCAGATGGTCGGCGCGGCGGGCATGACCGGGTCGCTCGTCTCGTTCCTCGCCACGGGCCAGGACCTGGTCACGGCGGTGCTCGCGGACCGCTCCGCACGCGAGCAGCTCGAGGCGGTGCTCGACGAGGGGCGCGACCGGGTGCGCTGGCTCCTGTCCCAGAACAAGCACCTCGTCGAGGCGTTGCGCGACGCCCTCCTGGCGCGCCACGAGCTCGTCGGGGACCAGATCACGGACGTGCTCGAGGCCGCGCAGGCAGCCCACCCCGTCAGCGCGACCACGGCCGGCTTCGCCGCCGGCCGCCCCGTGACGGGCGAGACGTCCGGACGCCGCTCGGTCGCCTGACCCGCCGACCGTCACAACCCGCCGCCCGCAGGCTCCTGGGTGGTGGGGCGGGAGATCCTCCTGCTCCGCCCACCGTGCCCGGCCGACCCGGCCGCGCACCGACGAAGGAGTCACGATGCCGACGGCGACCATCCCGATCGAGTCGTACACCGTCCAGGTCGGACGGAACACGACGACGCAGTTCACGAGGTTGACGATCGCCGGACCTGTGCTCGCGCACGGCATCCAGAACAAGGCGACGCTCTTCTTCTACCCCTCTTACGCCAACCTCTCCGGCTGGGCGCTCAACGTGGGCGGCCTCAACTTCGACGGCATCCACGTCCTCGGGCAGGTCCCGATCGCGGACTTCGCGCGGATGTACGACGTGCTCCGCGGCGAGGCGCCCGTCTCGCTGCAGTACACCTACGGCACGAGCACCACGACGACGAAGCCCCTCACGGTGCTCTCGATCCAGAGCGGCAACGAGCCGCCCGGTGACGGGCCCGAGGACGAGGAGTCCGTCGAGTCGGCGATCCACGCCATCCTCCGCAGCCGGACCTTCGACGTGGTCAAGTAGCCACGCCCCGCCCGAGAGCGCACGCCGACGTCCGCCGGCGCGGGTCGGGCACAGGCCGACGGCGGCCGGCGTCCCGAGGCGGGACGCCGGCCGAGCCCGTAGCGTCGCCGGATGACGCGTCCCGTGCCGCTCGCCGCCGGTCCCGGCCAGGAGTCGGTGTGGGACTACCCGCGCCCGCCCCGCGTCGAACCCAGCGCCGCCGTCGTCGAGGTCGTGCTCGCGGGCCGGGTCGTCGCGCGCTCCCGGCAGAGCCTGCGGGTGCTCGAGACGAGCCACCCGCCGACGTACTACCTGCCGTCGGACGCCTTCGACCCGGGCGTGCTGCGCGCGGCGGACGGCTCGTCGTGGTGCGAGTGGAAGGGCCGCGCGAGCTACTACGACCTCGTGGCCGGCGGCCGTGTCGCAGCTGCGGCGGCCTGGACGTACCTCGAGCCCACGCCCGGCTTCGAGGTCCTCGCCGGCGCGGTCGCCGTCATGCCGGGCCTCGTCGACCGGTGCACCGTCGACGGGGAGACCGTGACGGCCCAGCCCGGTGGCTTCTACGGCGGCTGGATCACGTCCGCCGTCGTCGGCCCGTTCAAGGGCGGTCCCGGCACCACCGGGTGGTGAGACGCCGGGTGGTGAGACGGCCCGTGTCCACCACGTGCCCGCGCCCCTGGGCGGCGTCGTCGCCCGGGCGCACACTGGCCACGACGGCGCCGGACAGGGGGTCGGGCGCCCGCTCGAGCTGAGGGGTGACGGCGATGGGCATGGACGGAACGCTGCGGTCGGTGGTCGGCATCGGGTCGGTGGCAGTCGTGACGCTCGGCCTCCTGGCGGCCGGTCCGGCAGGTCCCGGCGACGATCCGCACGGCCGTGGCGGTGGGTGGCCCGGGCACGGACATCAGGAGCGCGCGAGGAACGTGGTGCTCATGGTCGGCGACGGGTTGAGCATCGCGGCTCGTGACGCGACCCGGCTCGCCACGGTCGGCCAGGACGGGCAGCTCGCGATGGACTCCTTGCGGTACGCGGGATGGACCGTGACGGACTCGGCGGACCCGGAGGACGCGGTCACCGACTCGGCGGCCGCGGCGACCGCGTTCGCGACCGGCGTCCGCACGTACAACGGCGCCGTATCGGTCGACCTGGGCGGCGCGCCGGTCCGCACGCTCCTCGAGGACGCACGCGACCTGCGCAAGGCCACCGGGCTCGTGACGACGGCGCAGGTCACGGACGCGACGCCGGCGGCCTTCGGGGCGCACGTCGCCGACCGCGGCGAGCAGACGGAGATCGCCCGGCAGTACCTCGAGGAGACGCAGCCCGACGTCATCCTCGGTGGCGGCGAGGACTGGTGGTACCCGGAGGGTGACGAGGGCGCGTACCCCGACGACCCGGCCGACCCGCGGCCCGAGGTCAGCCGGAGCACCATCGGCAACTTGGTGCAGCAGGCCGAGGAGGCGGGCTACGACTACGTCAGCACCCCCGAGGAGCTCGCGGCCAGCGAGTCGGACCGGTTGCTCGGCCTCTTCGCCAACGAGGAGATGTTCGAGCAGGCGCCCGAGGGCGAGGGCGACGAGTACGCGCCGGTCGTCCCGCTGAGCACGATGACCCAGAAGGCGCTCGACGTCCTGTCGCAGGACCGGCACGGCTTCTTCCTCCTCGTGGAGGAGGAGGGGATCGACGAGATGGCGCACGCGAACAACGCCGCGCGCACCATCCAGGCCGGCCAGGCGCTGGACGAGACGGTCGCGCTGGTCATGGAGTTCGCCGCACAGCACCGCGGCACGCTCGTGCTGGTCGTGGGCGACCACGAGACGGGCGGGATGGCCGTCGAGAACGTCGACGCGGAGGACGAGTCCGGCGACCCGACGAGCACCGACCCGGGCGTGCTGCAGAGCGCCGAGGACGGCCCCTTCCCGGTGGCCGGCTCGACCCTGCAGTTCACCGTGGACTGGACCACGGGCGGCCACACGGGCGCCGCGACGCCGCTGACGGCCGAGGGCCCCGGGGCCGAGCGCCTCGCCCGGTCGCAGGACGCGACCGAGGTGCACGACGTGGTCCTCGACGCGATGCACGGTCGCCGGTAGGACGCCTCGCGCTCGCCCTCGGACCGGGCAGGCGCGGGCGGGCCCGCCGGGCAGGCG
>CAUQTR010000193.1:0-4774 GCA_963521045.1 uncultured Actinotalea sp. | reverse complement strand
GGTTCGAACCAGCGACCTCGACGGAAACCAGCGACCTCGGCGTGCCCGGCCTCGGGGACGCGTGACGGGGGCGTGGGGGCGGACGCGTGGGTCCTGGGTCCCACGGCGCGCGCTTCGGGCCGTGGTCCGCGCCCGGGCTCGTCCGGTTGACCGGTCCTTCGTGCCCGTTTGCTTGACACCGGACACAAACGGAACTAGACAAAGCCATACCAACATTCGATCGGGCAGGAGCAGGTGTGTACGCGACGGAGCGTCAGCACGAGATCCTGACTCGTGCGCGTCTCGACGGGCGGGTCGAGGTCAAGGACCTGGCCGAGCAGCTCGACGTCACGCCCGAGACCGTCCGTCGTGATCTCACGGCCCTCGAGCGGCGCGGGCTGCTGCGCCGCGTGCACGGCGGTGGGATCCCCGTCGAGCGGCTGGGCATCGAGCCCGCGGTCGCCGACCGCGAGGGCCGCATGGCCGGGCAGAAGGAGCGCATCGCCAAGGCGGCGCTCGACGAGCTGCCCGACGGCGGCGCGATCCTCCTCGACGCGGGCACGACGACGATCCGGCTCGCCGAGATGCTGCCGACGGACCGCGAGCTCACTGTCGTCACGCACGCACTGCCCGTGGCGATGCTGCTCGCGAGCCGCCCCAGCATCACGCTGCACCTGCTCGGCGGGACCGTCCGGGGCCGCACGCTCGCCGCTGTCGGCCCCTGGGCCGAGCGGTCGATGGCGGACGTCTTCGCCGACGTGGCGTTCCTCGGCACCAACGGGCTGACGGTCGAGCGCGGGCTGACGACGCCCGACCTCGCCGAGGCGGGCGTCAAGCGTGCGCTCGTCGCCGCCGCCCGGCGCATCGTCGTGCTCGCCGACCACACCAAGGTCGGCCGCTCCGACTTCGCCCAGGTCGCGCCGCTGTCCGCGGTCGACACCCTGATCACCGACTCCGAGCTCGAGCCCGACCTGGCCGACGAGATCGAGGCCGCCGGACCTCGGGTGGTGCGCGCGTGAGCGCGGCCACCGGCGGACCGACCGGCCACCCCACGACGTCCGACGACGTCCCACGAAGGAGAGAGATGAACGTCTTCCGCTTCTACGCCCCCGGTGACGTGCGACTCGAGGACGCCCCGGAGCCCGTCACGGGTGCCGGCGAGGTCAAGATCCGCGTCCGCGCCACCTCGATGTGCGGCACCGACGTGAAGATCTCGACGTCCGGCCACCAGCGCATCGTCCCGCCGCGCGTCATGGGCCACGAGATCGCGGGCGAGGTCGTCGAGGTCGGCGAAGGCGTCGCGGGCTGGGCCGCGGGCGACCGCGTCCAGGTCATCGCCGCCATCCCGTGCGGCACGTGCGAGTACTGCGTGCGCGGCGCCATGACGATCTGCCCGAACCAGGTCTCGATGGGCTACGACTTCGACGGCGGATTCGCGCCGTACATGATCGTCCCGCGCGAGGTGCTCGCCGTCGACGGCCTCAACCGCATCCCGGAGAACGTGTCGTTCGCCGAGGCGAGCGTCGCCGAGCCCTTCGCCTGCGCGATCAACGCCCAGGAGATCGTCGACGTGCACGACGGCGACGTCGTCGTGGTCGTGGGCTCGGGTCCGATCGGCTGCATCCACGTGCGGCTGGCCCGGGCGCGGGGCGCGGCGAAGGTCTTCCTCGTCGAGCTCAGCCGGTCCCGCCTCGACCTCGCGGCCGACGTCGTCAAGCCCGACGCCGCGATCTGCGCCGCCGAGACCGACCCGGTCGAGGCCGTCAAGGAGCTCACGGACGGCCGCGGCGCGACCGTGGTCATCACGGCGGCCGCGTCCGGCGCGGCGCAGGAGCAGGCCCTGCAGATGCTGGCCCCGCAGGGCCGGGTGAGCTTCTTCGGCGGCCTGCCGAAGGACAAGCCGACGATCACCCTCGACTCCAACCTCGTGCACTACAAGGAGCTGACGATCGTCGGCGCCAACGGCTCGAGCCCCGCCCACAACCGGCAGGCCCTGGCCCACATCGCCGACGGCAGCGTGCCGGTCGACGACCTCATCACCCACCGCCTGCCCCTGGACCGTGTCGCCGAGGGCATCGACATCGTCCGCTCGGGGGAGGGCATCAAGGTCACGGTCGAGCCGTGACGCACCACGCCGGCCGTGCGGTCCTCCGCGCGGCCGGCGGCTCCACCCGGCCCACCCCCCTGGGCCGGTAGCGCAGCAGCAGGTCAACGACGATCCACCGCGGACCGGGCACCGACGCCCGGTCGCGCACACCACGATGGGAGTGAGCCCGTGTCCGCAACAACGGCACCGGCGTCAGGCACCGCCACCCGGGGCAAGACCGTTCAGGTCAAGCTCCAGCGGTTCGGGGCCTTCGCCAGCAGTCTGATCATGCCCAACCTCCCGGCCTTCCTGGCCTGGGGCATCATCACCACCTTGTTCATCGCCGTGGGCTGGATGCCCAACGAGATCCTCGGCGGCTTCGGCAACGCCGACGAGGGCAGCTGGCAGGGCGCGGCGACGACGCTCGTGCAGGCCGAGGACGGGACGACGTTCCACCAGTACCTCGGTCTCGTCGGCCCGATGATCACCTACCTCCTGCCGCTCCTCATCGCGAACACGGGTGGCCGCGTGGTCTACGGCCCGCGCGGCGCGGTCGTGGCCTCGGTCGCCGCCCTCGGCATGATCGTCGGCAGCACGGTCCCGATGTTCCTCGGTGCCATGATCATCGGCCCGCTCGCGGCCTGGCTCATGAAGAAGATCGACTCGATCTGGGCCGGGAAGATCCGCCCGGGCTTCGAGATGCTCGTCGACATGTTCTCGGCGGGCATCGCGAGCGCGGCCATGGCCGTCGGTGCGTTCTTCCTCTTCGCGCCGATCGTCTCCGCCGTGTCGAACTGGCTCGGCGACCTCGTCAACTCGCTCGCCGACAGCGGCCTGCTGCCGATCATGAGCGTCATCGTCGAGCCGGCCAAGGTGCTGTTCCTCAACAACGCGATCGGCAACGGCGCGCTCGTCCCGCTCGGCGCCCAGCAGGTCGCCGAGAACGGCAAGTCGCTGCTGTTCCTGGTCGAGGCGAACCCCGGCCCGGGCCTGGGCATCCTCATGGCGTACACGCTCTTCGGCATCGGCATGGCCAAGAGCAGCGCCCCCGGCGCGGCGATCGTCCAGTTCCTCGGCGGCATCCACGAGGTCTACTTCCCGTTCGTCCTCATGAAGCCGACGCTCATCCTCGCGGCCATCGCGGGCGGCGCGACCGGCATCGCGACCAACGCGGCGTTCGGCAGCGGCCTGACCGGCCCGGCGGCCCCCGGCTCGATCTTCGCGGTCCTCGCGACGACGTCGCGGGACTCCTACGTGGGCGTCATCCTCTCGGTCATCCTCTCGTTCGTCGTGACGTTCCTCGTCGCGGCGGTCATCCTGCGGGCGTCGCGCAAGCGTGACCTCGCGGCCGGCGCGGACGGCGACCTCGCCGCCGCCATCGCGCAGACGGAGGCCAACAAGGGCAAGTCGAGCTCCGCGCTCGGCACGCTCGCGGGCGCGTCGGCCGCCAACGGCGCGTCGGCCCGGCCGATCCACTCGATCGTCTTCGCCTGCGACGCCGGCATGGGCTCGTCCGCCATGGGCGCGAGCATCCTGCGGGACAAGCTGAAGAAGGCGGGTCGCGGTGACATCACGGTGGTCAACCGGGCGGTCGCCAACCTCGACGACACGGCCGACCTCGTGATCTCGCACAAGGAGCTCACGGACCGTGCCCGTCGGCACGCACCGAGCGCGCGCCACCTCTCCGTGGAGAACTTCCTCGCGAGCCCTGTGTACGACGACGTCGTGCGCGAGGCGAGCGCGGAGCCGGCGGCGCAGGCATGAGCGACGTCCTCGCACCGGGCGACGTCGTCGTCGGGCGGACGGCGGTCTCGAAGGAGGCCGCCATCCGCGAGGCGGGCGAGATCCTCGTCCGTACCGGCGCGGTGGACCCGGCGTACGTCGACGCGATGCTCGAGCGTGAGCAGTCGGTCTCGACGTACATGGGCAACTACCTCGCCATCCCGCACGGCACCAGCGAGGCGAAGGGCACCATCCAGCGCTCCGCCCTGTGCCTCGTGCGCTACGACGAGCCGGTCGACTGGGACGGCAACCCCGTCCTCGTGGTCGTCGGCATCGCCGGGGTGGGCGACGAGCACCTGGCGATCCTGTCGAGGATCGCCATGGTGTTCGCCGACATCGACCAGGTGCAGCGGGTGCTCGACGCGCCGTCGTCGGCCGAGCTGTACGCCATCCTGCAGTCGGTGAACGAGGAATGACCGGGTGGTCCCCGGTGGCGCCGTCCCAGGGCGCCGCCGGGGACCGCCCCTCATCCCGTCCGCCGCGTGCGCAGCCCAGGAGGCCTTCATGATCGTCACGGTCACCCCGAACCCGAGCGTCGACCGTGCGCTCGACCTGGAGTGCCTCGCCGTCGGTGAGGTGAACCGGGCGCACGACACGCACGTGCACGCGGGCGGCAAGGGCATCAACGTCTCGCGGGCGCTCGTGGCCCAGGGGCACGCGACGAGGGCGGTCCTGCCCGCGGGTGGCCCCGACGGCGACCTGCTCGTCCGCCTGCTCGGCGAGCAGCGGGTCCCGGCCCGTGCGGTCGCCGTGACCGGGGAGACCCGCTCCAACATCACGCTGGTCGAGCGGACCGGCGTCACCACCAAGGTCAACGCACCCGGGCCGGCCCTGCGCGACGACGACGTCGCCGCGCTCCTGACCGCCGTCGAGGCCGAGCTGGTCACCGGCGCGCGGCTCGTCGTCGGCGCCGGCAGCCTGCCCGTC
>CAUQTR010000192.1:0-4775 GCA_963521045.1 uncultured Actinotalea sp. | reverse complement strand
GCGACGAGCTGCGCGGCACGGCTCGCGAGCCGGGGCCAGACGAGGGCGAGGAAGGCTGCGGCGGCCGCGGCGTCCAGGCCCCACCGGCGCGGGTCGCCGAGCGCGTCGCCGACCACGGCCCCGACCACGGTGAACGCGTTCCACAGGACGAAGACCCCGATCCCGGTCCACCAGAAGCCCACCCGGGCGACGTCGGGCGTGGACTGGGCGGTCGCGACGGCCGTGGACTCGTCGATGGTCAGGTGCGCCGCGGCGGCCCGCCGCGCACCCCGGTAGCGCAGCAGCGGGGCCAGCACCGCCCCGTACAGCGCGTTGCGCGCACCGAGCAGCGCCGCGGTCGCCACGGCGGCGCCGGCCGCCCCGCCCGCGCCGATGACGCCGACGAACGCGAACTGCGAGCCACCGGTGAACATCAGCAGGCTCAGTGCGCTCGTCTGCCACAGGTCGAGCCCTGCGGCGACCGCGAGCGCACCGAAGGAGACCCCGTAGACGCCGGTCGCGGAGGCCACGGACACGGCCTGGCGGACCGCGCCACGGCGCGCGTCCGCGTCGACGGGCAGGGGTGCCTCGTCGGCAGCGCGGTCGGTCACAGCCCGTCGTGCACGTTCGCGACCGCCCCCGGCTCCATGGTCGCCAGTATGGCCCGGGGCCCCGCCGGCGGTGACGCCCGATCCGGCCGGTGGTCGCCCTACGATGGCGCCATGCCCGTCGCCACACCGTACGAGGACCTCCTGCGTCACGTGCTCGAGCACGGCACGCCGAAGTCGGACCGCACCGGGACGGGCACGCGCAGCGTGTTCGGTCACCAGATGCGCTTCGACCTGCGCGAGGGCTTCCCGCTGGTGACGACGAAGCGGGTCCACCTGCGCTCGATCGTCCACGAGCTGCTCTGGTTCCTGAGGGGCGAGTCGAACGTCGCCTGGCTCCGGGAGAACGGTGTGACGATCTGGGACGAGTGGGCGGACGCGGACGGCGAGCTCGGACCCGTGTACGGCGTGCAGTGGCGCTCGTGGCCCACCCCCGACGGCGGTCACGTCGACCAGATCGCCCAGGTCGTCGACCAGATCCGTCGCGACCCGGACTCGCGCCGGCTCATCGTCTCCGCGTGGAACGTCGCGGACATCCCGAGCATGGCGCTCGCGCCCTGCCACGCCTTCTTCCAGTTCCACGTCGCCGACGGGCGGCTGTCGTGCCAGCTCTACCAGCGCAGCGCCGACCTCTTCCTCGGCGTGCCGTTCAACATCGCCTCGTACGCGCTGCTGACCCACATGGTCGCCCAGCAGACGGACCTCGAGGTCGGTGACTTCGTCTGGACCGGCGGCGACTGCCACATCTACGACAACCACGTCGACCAGGTGGCCGAGCAGCTGCGCCGCGATCCGTTCCCGGCCCCGCGCCTGGAGCTGCGCCGCGCGCCGTCGATCTTCGACTACGCCTACGAGGACGTCCGGGTCGTCGGCTACCAGCACCACCCCGCGATCAAGGCTCCGGTCGCCGTCTGATGCCCGCGCCCCACGGCCCGACGTCGATCGGCCTCGTCTGGGCGCAGTCCCGCGACGGTGTCATCGGCCAGGACGGCGACATGCCGTGGTCCCTGCCCGAGGACCAGGCGCACTTCCGCGAGGTGACCGCGGGCAGCGTGGTGATCATGGGCCGGCGCACCTGGGACTCGTTGCCCGAACGCTTCCGGCCCCTGCCCGGGCGGACGAACGTGGTGCTCAGCCGGCGCCGCGACCTGCGGCTCGAGGGGGCCGACGTCGTGCCCGACGTCGCGACGGCGTGCGCCCGCGCGGCGGGCCGCGCCGCGTGGGTGATCGGGGGCGAGCAGGTCTACACCGCCTTCCTCGGGCTCGCGGACCGCGCCGAGTCCACCGAGATCGACGTGCGCGTCGAGGGCGACACGGCCGCGCCCGTGCTCGGCGAGGACTGGACCCGGGTGGCGTGCTCGCCCCAGGACGGGTGGCACACCTCCCGCACGGGCCTGCGCTACCGCTTCTGCACCTGGACCCGCGCGGGCGGTCCTGGGACCGCGGCGCGACCGGCCGAGGCGCCACGGTAGTTTGCTGCCATGGCGCCTCTGACCCACGACCGCGCGGGCACCGAGCGGACCGCCCGGCCGTTCGGCGCCCTGCTGACCGCGATGGTGACGCCGATGACCCCGGACGGCGACGTCGACCTCGCCGCCGCCCAGCGCCTCGCGGCGCACCTCGTCGACCACGGCCACGACGGGCTCGTGCTCAACGGGACGACGGGCGAGGCGCCGACGACGCACGCACCCGAGAAGGCCGACCTCATCCGCGCGGTCGTGGAGGCGGTGGGGGACCGGGCGTACGTGGTCGCGGGCGCCGGCTCGAACGACACGGCGCACGCGGTCCGGATGGCCGAGCAGGCTGCCGAGGCCGGCGCGCACGGGCTCCTCGTCGTCTCCCCGTACTACTCCCGGCCCTCGCAGGAGGGCGTCTACCAGCACACCGTCGCCGTCGCCGACGCGACGGACCTGCCGGTGATGCTCTACGACGTCCCCGCCCGCACCGTGGTCCGCTACAGCCTCGCCACGCTCGAGCGGCTCGCGCAGCACGAGCGCATCGTGGCCGTGAAGGACGCGACGGGCGACGCCGTCGGCGCCCTGCGCGCGATGGAGGCGACCGGGCTCGCGTACTACGCGGGCGACGACGCCCTGCTGCTGCCGTTCCTGTCCGTCGGTGGCGTCGGGCTCGTCAGCATGGGGGCGCACCTCGTCGGCGACGAGCTCGCCGAGACCATCCGGCTCCACGACGCCGGCCGCACCGCCGAGGCGCTGGCCGTCTTCCGTGCGGCCCTGCCGATGATCGACCTCGTCTGCGGCAGCGGGAACGGCGCGCTGCGCTCCAAGCTCACCCTGGCGCTGCTCGGGCTGATCCCGAGCGCGACCATGCGCCTTCCCCAGGCCGCACCCGACGCCGAGGAGGTCGCCGCGGTCCGGGCGGCCCTCGTCGCGGCCGGCCGTCTCGACTGACCGGAGGTCCGATGTCCCACCCCCATCCCGAGCTCGGGGCCCCGCCGCCGCTCCCGTCCGGAGCGCTGCGCATCGTCGCTCTCGGCGGCCTCGGTGAGATCGGCCGCAACATGGCCGTGCTCGAGTACGACGGCAGACTGCTCGTCATCGACTGCGGCGTGCTCTTCCCCGAGGACCACCAGCCCGGCGTCGACCTCATCCTCCCGGACTTCGACTACATCGCCGACCGGCTCGCGGACATCGACGCCGTCGTCCTCACCCACGGGCACGAGGACCACATCGGCGCCGTGCCGTACCTGCTGCGCCTGCGCCCGGACATCCCGCTCGTCGGCTCGCGGCTGACGCTGGCCTTCGTCGAGGCGAAGCTCAAGGAGCACCGGATCACGCCCCGGACGCTCGTCGTCCAGGAGGGCCAGGTCGAGCGGTTCGGCGCGTTCGAGTGCGAGTTCGTCGCCGTCAACCACTCGATCCCCGACGCGCTCGCCGTGGCCGTGCGCACGGGGGCCGGCATGGTCCTGCACACGGGCGACTTCAAGATGGACCAGCTGCCGCTCGACGGTCGGATCACCGACCTGCGGGCCTTCGCGCGGCTCGGCGAGGAGGGCGTCGACCTGTTCATGGTCGACTCGACGAACGCCGAGGTGCCCGGTTTCACCACGCACGAGCGGGACATCGGCCCGGTGCTCGACCAGGTGTTCGCCGGCGCCGAGCAGCGCGTCATCGTCGCGTCCTTCGCGTCCCACGTGCACCGGGTCCAGCAGGTCCTCGACGCCGCCCACGCGCACGGCCGTAAGGTCGCGCTCGTGGGACGCTCGATGGTCCGCAACATGGGCATCGCCGCCGAGCTGGGGTACCTCACCGTGCCCGAGGGCACGCTCGTCGATGCGAAGGCCGTCGACGACCTGCCCCCCGACGAGGTCGTGCTCATGTGCACGGGCTCGCAGGGTGAGCCGATGGCCGCGCTGTCGCGGATGGCGAACCGGGACCACCGCGTGCTCGTGGGACACGGCGACACCGTCGTGCTCGCGTCCTCGCTCATCCCGGGCAACGAGAACGCCGTCTTCCGGGTGATCAACGGGCTGATGCGGCTCGGGGCGACCGTCGTGCACCAGGGCAACGCCCGGGTCCACGTCTCGGGCCACGCGAGCGCGGGCGAGCTCATGTACTGCTACAACATCCTGCGGCCCAAGAACGTCATGCCGGTGCACGGGGAGGTGCGCCACCTCGTGGCGAACGCCGCCATCGCGGTGCGCACCGGTGTCCCGGCCGAGCGGGTCGTGCTCGCGGAGGACGGTGTCGTGATCGACCTCGTCGACGGTCGCGCCACCGTGGTCGGTGCTGTGCCGTGCGGCTACGTGTACGTCGACGGATCGAGCGTCGGCACGATCACGGACGCGGAGCTCAAGGACCGCCGCATCCTCGGCGAGGAGGGCTTCATCTCCATCTTCGCCGTCGTCGACTCGGCGACCGGGAAGGTCATCGCCGGCCCGCAGATCCACGCGCGCGGGTTCGCGGAGGACGAGGCCGTCTTCCAGTCCATCCAGCCGGAGGTCGCGCGCGCTCTCGAGGAGGCGACGTCCACCGGCACGATCGACACCCACCAGCTGCAGCAGGTGGTCCGTCGCGTGGTGGGGCGCTGGGTCTCCGGGCGCCTGCGCCGGCGCCCGATGATCATCCCGGTGGTCGTCGAGGCGTGATCGGCGGCCCGTCGGCCGCGGCCCCCGTCCCGTCGACGGGGAGCCCGGGCACGACGGCGCCCTCGCCCGGCGCTGCCGCGGGC
>CAUQTR010000191.1:0-4780 GCA_963521045.1 uncultured Actinotalea sp. | reverse complement strand
CCGCGGCACCCGCCGCAGGCACCGGCGGCGTGGGCACGCGCACCCACGCGTGGTTCACGCCGTGGCTGCTCTGCGCACCCGCGATCGTCTTCCTCCTGGCCTTCAACCTCTGGCCCACGATCAACGGCGTCCTGCTCGCGTTCACGGACGTCAAGCCCCTGTCGGGTGGCGAGTTCGTGGGGCTCGAGAACTTCGAGCGCATGCTCACGGACGACCAGCTCGTGACGGCGCTGCTCAACTCGATCATCTACATGCTCGTGTGCGTCCCGTTCCTGCTGCTCCTGCCGCTCGGCCTCGCGCTGCTCGTGGAGAAGAAGCTGCCGGGCATCGCGTTCTTCCGCACGGTCTTCTACACGCCGGTCGTCGCCTCGGCCGTCGTCGTGGCCCTCATCTGGGACTGGATGCTCGACGACCGGGGCGTCGTCAACGGGATCGCGACGAGCCTGGGGTTCATCACCGAGGCGATCCCGTTCCTCACCGACCGCTGGCTGATCCTGTTCAGCGCGATCAGCCTGACGATCTGGAAGGGGCTCGGCTACTACATGGTCATCTACCTGTCGGCGCTGGGCGGCGTGCCGCGCGAGCTGCACGAGGCCGCCGCCGTCGACGGGGCGAGCGCCTGGCGGCGCTTCTGGACGATCACCGTCCCCGGCGTGCGCAACACGATGCTGCTGGTCGCGATCCTCATCACGGTCTCGGCCCTGCGGGTCTTCTCCGAGCTGTTCATCCTCACCAACGGCACCGGCGGCGTCGGCGGCGCCAACGTCTCGGTCGTCATGCTCATCCAGATGTACGCGCGCGGGTTCGGCGGGAACCTCGGCTACGCGTCGGCGCTCTCGCTCCTGCTCTTCGTGGTGACGCTCGGCCCGCTGCTGCTCATCGCCCGCCTGAACCGCAGGGCGGGGTGAGCGCGATGGCGACGTCGACCGTTCCCATCCGCCCCGCCGACGCCGGCCCCGCGGCAGGTCTCACGGCCCGCAGCGGCCACCGCGGCTTCTCGACGATCTCGCCGCGGGAGATGGTCGGCCGGTACCTGCTGCTCGCGTTCGTGCTGCTCATCACGATCGGACCGTTCCTCTGGCAGCTGTCGACGTCGCTCAAGGGTCCGGGCGAGGACATCTACACCCGCACGCCCGTCCTGCTGCCGGCCGAGCCCACGTTCGCGAACTACGTCACGGCGGCCGAGACGGTGCCGATCCTCGGCTTCGCCCGCAACTCGCTGGTCGTCGCGGCGATCGTCGTCGTCGGGAACGTCGTGGGCACCACCATGGCGGGCTACGCGCTGGCCCGGCTGCGCTTCCGCGGCCGGAACCTGGTGCTCGGCGCCATGCTCGCGACGATGCTGCTGCCGGGCGAGGCGACGATCGTGGCGCAGTACCTGACGATCCGTGAGCTCGGCCTCGCGGACACGCTGCTCGGCGTCGCGCTGCCCGGGGCGATCGGCATGATCAACGTCCTGCTCATGCGCACGGCGTTCCTCGCGATCCCCAAGGAGCTCGACGAGGCGGCGATCGTCGACGGCGCCAACGCGTGGCAGCGGTTCGCGCGCATCGGCCTGCCCAACGTCAAGGGCATGATCGCCGTCATCACGATCTTCGCGTTCATCGGCGCGTGGGACGACTTCCTCTGGCCGCTCATCGTGCTGACCACGCCCGAGAACTTCACGCTCACGGTCGGCCTGCAGTACCTGTCCGGCACGTTCTCGAACAACCCGCGGGTCGTCGCGGCCGGAACCATGATCGCCTTCATCCCGATCGTCGTCTTCTTCGCCGTCCTCCAGCGGTACTTCTTCCGCGGCGTCGACGACGGCGCGATCAAGGGCTGACACCCCCTCCCGGAAGGACGTCCATGCACGACGACCACGCGCTCATCGAGCAGCGCCTCGAGCGCGTCCTCGCCCACCGGCTGCGCGCCGCCGTCTTCCGCACCGTCGCGCCGCTCGAGGTCGAGGTCTGGCACGTCGAGGGCGGGCAGGGCGAACCGGTCGACCCCGCGCACGCGCTGCCCGGACCGGACCAGGGCCCGGACGTGGCGTACGTGCCGATCGCCGTCGGCGAGCCGTGGGGGCCGGCGTGGGGGACGTCGTGGTTCCACGTGCGCGGTCGCGTGCCGCAGGAGGCGGCCGGCCGGCGGGTCGAGCTGGTGCTCGACCTGGGCTGGGAGGACCACTCGCCCGGGTTCCAGGCGGAGGGCCTGGTCTACCGGCCCGACGGCAGCGTCGTGAAAGGGCTCAACCCGCGCAACGTGTGGGTCCCCGTTGCGGACGAGGCCGCGGGCGGCGAGGACGTCGACCTCTACGTCGAGGGGGCCGCGAACCCGCTCGTCCTGGGGTTCGACCCGTTCCGGCCGACGACGCTGGGGGAGAAGGCCACCGCGGGCACCGCGCCGCTGTACCGGCTCGCGCGCGCCGACGTGTGCGTCGTCGAGCAGGACGTCTGGGAGCTGGTCCAGGACCTCGAGGTGCTGCACTCCATGGCGCGTGAGCTCTCGCTGGGCGAGCCGCGCCGCCACGAGGTGCTGCGCGCCCTCGAGCGGTCCCTCGACGCCCTCGACCTCCAGGACGTCGCCGGGTCCGCCGGCGCGGCGCGTGCCGAGCTGGTCGAGGTCCTCTCCCGCCCCGCCGCGGCGACGTCGCACCGGATCTCCGCGGTCGGGCACGCCCACATCGACTCCGCGTGGCTGTGGCCCCTGCGCGAGACCGTGCGCAAGGTCGCGCGCACCTGCGCCAACGTCGTCAACCTGCTCGACGCCGACCCGGACCTGGTCTACGCCATGTCCTCCGCGCAGCAGTACGCCTGGATCGAGGAGCACCGGCCCGAGGTGTTCGAGCGCGTGCGCGAGCACGTCGCGAGCGGGCGCTTCGTCCCCGTGGGCGGCATGTGGGTCGAGTCGGACACCAACATGCCCGGCTCGGAGGCCCTCGCCCGGCAGCTCGTCCACGGCAAGCGGTACTTCCTCGACCGGTTCGGCGTCGAGACGCGCGAGGTGTGGCTGCCGGACTCGTTCGGCTACTCGCCCGCGCTGCCCCAGCTCATCCACCTGTCGGGGTCGCGCTGGTTCCTCACCCAGAAGATCTCGTGGAACCAGGTCAACCCCTTCCCGCACCACACGTTCCGCTGGGAGGGCATCGACGGCAGCCGGGTCTTCACGCACTTCCCGCCGATCGACACCTACAACTCCGACCTGTCCGGCAGGGAGCTGGCGCACGCGGTGCGCAACTTCCGCGAGACGGGGCGCGCGACCCGGTCGCTCGCGCCGTTCGGCTGGGGTGACGGCGGCGGCGGCCCCACGCGGGAGATGCTCGCGCGGGCCCGCCGGACCGCCGACCTCGAGGGCTCGCCGAAGGTCGTCGTCGAGCGCCCGGACGCGTTCTTCGAGGCCGCCGAGGCCGAGTACCCGGACGCCCCGGTGTGGGTCGGAGAGCTCTACCTCGAGCTGCACCGCGGGACGTTCACGACGCAGGTGGCGACCAAGCAGGGCAACCGGCGCGGCGAGCACCTGCTCTTCGAGGCCGAGCTCTGGTCGGCGACCGCCGCGGCGCGGGGCCTCGTCGAGTACCCCTACGACGAGCTGGACACGCTGTGGAAGGAGCACCTGCTCCTGCAGTTCCACGACATCCTGCCCGGCACGTCGATCGGGTGGGTGCACCGCGAGGCGGCGCAGTCCTACGCCGCGATGCGCGACCGGCTCGAGGCGATCATCGGGCGCGCGACCGCCGCCCTGGCGGCCGGTGCCGCGACCCCTGATCCGGCGACCTCCGGGGCCGCGAGAGGCGACGGCGCCGCACCGCTGTCGGACGTCGTGTTCAACGCGGCGCCGCGCACCCGTGACGGGGTGCCCGCGCTGGGGGCCGGTCCGGGCCGGCAGACGGGGGAGGTGGCGGTCGAGGAGACCGCCGGCCGGGTCGTGCTGGACAACGGCCTGCTGCGCGTCGTCGTCGACGCCGACGGACTCGTGGCCGGGCTGCGGGACCTCGTCGCCGACCGCGAGGTCCTGGCACCCGGCGCCCGCGCGAACCTGCTCCAGCTGCACGCGGACTTCCCGGTCATGTGGGACGCCTGGGACATCGACAAGTACTACCGGAGGTCCGTGACGGACCTCGACGCGGCGGCGTCCGTCGAGGTGGTCCATGCCGACGACGGCGCCGTCACGGTGCGCTCGCACCGCGCGTTCGGCGGGTCGACGGCCACGCAGGACGTCACCCTGCGCCCGGGCGCACGCCGCCTCGACCTGCGCACGGCCGTCGACTGGCTGGAGCGGGAGAAGCTGCTCAAGGTCGCGATCCCGCTCGACCTGCATGCCCACGACGCCGCGTTCGAGACCCAGTTCGGCCACCAGCGGCGCGCGATCCACGAGAACACGTCGTGGGAGGCGATGCGGTTCGAGGTCGTCGCCCACCGCTACGTGCACGTGAGCGAGCCGGGTTACGGCGTGGCGGTCGTCAACAGCACCACCTACGGCCACGACGTGCGGCGGGTCGAGCGCGACGGCGGCGGGACGGCGACGACGGTCCGCCTCTCGCTGGTCCGCGGCCCGCAGTTCCCGGAGCCCGACACGGACCAGGGTCGCCACGAGTTCGTCTACGCCGTCGTCCCCGGCGCGGACATCGACGACGCCGTGCACGAGGGCTGGGCGCTGAACGTGGCGCCGCGCGTCGTGCCGGGCGGGCGCCCGGAGCCGGTCGCCCCCCTCGTGCGCGTGGACCGGGGCGCCGCCGTCGTCACGGCCGTCAAGCTCGCCGACGACCGCTCGGGCGACGTCGTCGTGCGCCTGCACGAGG
>CAUQTR010000190.1:0-4800 GCA_963521045.1 uncultured Actinotalea sp. | reverse complement strand
CTCCGGGCCCGGCTGCGCCCGACCGCTCGTCGGGGCGGGGCGCCTCGTCGCGGTCGGGGGCCTCGTCGGGCCGTGGCGTGGTGGGCGAGGACATGGTCGGCTCCTGTGGGTGCTGGCGTCCGTCTGGGACCGGGGGAATGGCCCTCAAACTAGCGCCGGGCCTGCGGCTCCGCTCGGTGGTGCCCGGCGGTCCGCGGCCACGGTAGCGCCGCCGCGCCCCCGGCGAGGCCCCCGAAGAGCACAGCAGAGCACGGCAGGGCATGCGGATGGGCCGCCGGCACCGGACGTTCGGCCCGGTGACCTAGGTCCCCCGGACCAGCACCTCCGTCTCGGGAGGATGAGCACCCCTGTAGTCACCGAGGCCTACCTGGAGACCCCGATGATCCTCGACCGTTCCCGCACGATCGCGCCGCCGGGCTTCAACCGGTGGCTCGTGCCGCCCGCGGCCCTCGCCGTCCACCTGTCGATCGGGCAGGTGTACGCGTTCTCCGTGATCAAGGAGCCGCTCATCGAGCGCTTCTTCCCCGAGACGGGGGTCGGCACGCCCATCGCGGTGATCTTCTCCATCGCGATCGTCATGCTCGGGCTGTCCGCGGCCTTCGGCGGCGTGTGGATGGAGCGCAACGGCCCGCGCAAGGCCATGGTGCTCGCCGCGACCTTCTGGGTGACCGGGTTCCTCGTCGCGGCGCTCGGCGTCCAGCTCGGCCAGCTGTGGCTCGTCTACCTCGGCTACGGCGTCATCGGCGGCATGGGCCTGGGGATCGGCTACATCTCCCCGGTGTCCACGCTGATCAAGTGGTTCCCGGACCGCCCGGGGCTCGCTACCGGCCTCGCGATCATGGGCTTCGGCGGTGGTGCGCTCGTCGCCGCGCCGCTCACCCAGCGCCTGCTCGACGTCTACGCCGCCGAGCCGGTCGACGCCCTGGTGCCGACGCTGCTCACGCTGGCCGCCGTCTACGCGGTGCTCATGCTCGCGGGCGCCTCGGTGATCCGGCTCCCCGCGCCCGGCTGGGCCCCGCCGGGCTGGACCCCGAAGGTCACCGCCGACGTCATGCGCACCAACGCGGACGTGCGCGTGCGCAACGCGGTGCGGACCCCGCAGTTCTACCTGCTGTGGGTCGTCCTCTTCGTCAACGTCACGGCGGGCATCGGCATCCTTGAGGACGCCAAGCCCATGATCATGGACTTCTTCCCCGACAACGTCACCGAGGCGACGGCCACGGGCTTCGTCGGCCTGCTCGCCCTGGCCAACATGTCCGGCCGGCTCGGCTGGTCGAGCCTGTCGGACGCCATCGGGCGGCGCCGCACGTACGTCATGTACCTCGGCGTCGGCGCGGTGCTCTACTCCGTCCTCGCGCTGGCCGGCGACAGCGCCACCGCGCTGTTCGTGACGCTGACCTTCGTCATCGTGTCCTTCTACGGCGGGGGCTTCGCGACGGTCCCGGCCTACCTCAAGGACCTCTTCGGCAAGCTCGAGGTGGGTGCCGTCCACGGTCGCCTGCTCACCGCGTGGTCGGCCGCCGGCGTCGCCGGACCGCTCATCGTCAACTCGATCGTCGACGGCCGGCGTGAGGCCGGGCTCGACGGCGCGACGCTCTACATCCCCTCGATGGTCGTCATGGCCTGCCTGCTCGTCCTCGGCTTCGTGGCGAACATGCTCGTCCGCCCCGTCGACGCCAAGCACCACGAGACCGAGTCCACCACCGCCCCTGCCGAACCGTCCCCTGCCCTCGCGGGCGCGGGTGTGAAGGAGTCCTGATGGCCACGCTGGCGCCCACCGCCCCCGCCGAGACCACCACCGACGACGCCGTCGCCACCGCCGGTCCCGTCCGGATCATGGCGCTCGGCCTGTGGGGGGTCGTCGGCTCGCTGCTCGCCTACGGCATCGCGATGACGGTCATCAAGGCGTCCGCGCTGTTCGCGGGCTGACCGGACGCACGACCGATGACGCGCCCGCCGGAATGCCCGGGGGGCGCGTCGTCGTTGGTCCGGCCGTGAGCAGACTCTTCGAGCCCCTGACCCTGCGGGGCACCACGTTCCGGAACCGCGTCTGGCTGGCGCCCATGTGCCAGTACTCCGCGACCGACGGCATGCCGGCCGACTGGCACCTGGTGCACCTGGGCGCGCGTGCGTCCGGCGGCTTCGGCCTCGTGCTGACCGAGGCGACCGCCGTCGTGCCCGAGGGCCGGATCACGCCGCAGGACACGGGTCTGTGGAACGACGCCCAGACCGAGGCGTGGGCGCGCATCGTGCGGTTCGTCCACGCGCAGGGCGCCGCGGTGGGCGTGCAGCTCGCGCACGCGGGCCGCAAGGCCTCGACCTACCGGCCGTGGGCGCCGGCCCAGGGGACGGTCCCCGCCGACGACGGCGGCTGGCCGACGCTCGGCCCGTCCGGGCTCCCGTTCGCGGGCTACGCCGCGCCGCGGGCGATGACCCGTGACGACATCGCGGGCGTCGTCGAGGCCTTCGCTGCCGCCACCCGCCGCGCCGTGGGCGCCGGCTTCGACGTGGTCGAGGTGCACGCGGCGCACGGCTACCTGCTGCACCAGTTCCTCTCGCCCCTGTCGAACGACCGCACCGACGAGTACGGGGGCCCGCTCGAGAACCGGGCGCGGCTCCTGGTCGAGGTCGTCCAGGCCGTGCGCGCCGCGTGGCCGCAGGACCGGCCGCTGTTCGTGCGCGTCTCGGCGACCGACTGGGTCGCCGGCGGCCTCGACGTCGCGGACGTCGCGCTCGTCGCGGCGGACCTCACCGCGCTCGGCGTGGACCTCGTCGACGTCTCCACGGGCGGCGGCGCGCCGGCGTCGATCCCGGTGGGCCCCGGGTACCAGGTGCCCCACGCGCGCACCGTGCGCGAGGTCGGCAAGATCCCGGTGGCCGCCGTCGGGCTCATCACCTCCGCGGCGCAGGCCGAGGGGATCCTCGTCGACGGGGCGGCGGACGCCGTGCTGCTCGGCCGCGAGGCGCTCCGTGACCCGATGTGGCCGCTGAACGCGGCCCGCGAGCTGGGCGTCCCCGTGTCCACGGTCGACCCGGCCCCATGGCCCGAGCAGTACGCGCGCGCCGCCCCCCGCTGATCGCCTCCCCTCCGCACACTGGAGCGTTCGCGCCCGACACGCCGGCGTGTCGGGGCCACGACGCTCCAGTTTGCGGCGGTGACCCGTCAGGGGGTGGGGACGCGCGGGCCGCGGACGGCCTCCTGGACCGCCGCGGCGACGCGCGTGGTGACCTCGGGGTTGAACACGCTCGGGATGATGTAGGTCGGGTTGAGCTCGTCGGGGCTGACGACGGCGGCCAGGGCACGCGCCGCCGCGAGGAGCAGCGCGTCGGTCACGCGGTGGGACTGCGCGTCGAGCAGCCCGCGGAAGACGCCCGGGAACGCCAGCACGTTGTTGATCTGGTTGGCGAAGTCCGACCGGCCGGTGCCGACGATCGCGGCGTGCTGGGCGGCGTCGTCGGGGTCCACCTCGGGGCGGGGGTTGGCCATGGCGAACACGATGGACGCGGGCGCCATGGTCGCGATGTCGTCGCCGGTGAGGATGTCCGGTGCGCTCAGCCCGATGAACACGTCGGCGCCGGCGAGGGCCTCGCGCAGCGTCCCGGTGACGCCGCGCGGGTTGGTGTGCTCCGCCGTCCAGCGCAGTGACGCGTCGAGGTCGGGGCGGCCGGCGTGCACGACGCCGTCGATGTCGCACACGACGACGTCCCGGGCGCCGTCCGCCAGGAGGAGCTTGAGCACGGCCGTCCCGGCGGCGCCCGCGCCCGACATGACGACGCGCACCTCGGACAGGTCCTTGCCGACGACCGTGAGCGCGTTGGTCAGGGCGGCGAGCGCGACGATCGCCGTGCCGTGCTGGTCGTCGTGGAACACCGGGATGTCGAGCCGCTCGCGCAGCCGCCGCTCGATCTCGAAGCAGCGCGGGGCCGAGATGTCCTCGAGGTTGATCCCGGCGAAGACGGGGGCGATCGCGCAGACGGTCTCGACGATCTGGTCGACGTCGGTCGTGTCGAGCGCGATGGGGAAGGCGTCGATGTCCCCGAACCGCTTGAACAGCGCCGCCTTGCCCTCCATCACGGGCAGCGCGGCGAGCGGCCCGATGTCCCCGAGCCCGAGGACCGCGGTGCCGTCCGTCACGACGGCGATGGTGTTGCGCTTGATCGTGAGGTTCCGGGCGTCCGCCGGGCGCGCCGCGATCGCCTCGCACACCCGGGCGACGCCGGGCGTGTAGACCATCGACAGGTCGTCGCGGTTGCGGATCGGCACCTTGGACTCGATCGAGAGCTTGCCGCCGAGGTGCATGAGGAACGTGCGGTCGCTGACCCGCTCGACGACGACGCCGTGCAGCACGCGCAGGGCGTCGACGATCTCGGCCGCGTGGTCCTCCCCGCGTGTCGCGCACGTCACGTCGACGCTGATCCGCTCGTGGCCCGAGGCCGTGACGTCGAGCGCGGTGACGATGCCGCCGGAGTGCTCGATCGACGTCGTGAGCTCGCTCACGGCGGTGGGCCTGGCCTGGACCTGGAGACGGACGGTGATCGAGGAGGACACGCTCGGCGCTGAGGTCACCCGGACATCGTGGCACCCGGGGCCCCTGCCCCGCCTGCGCGCACCTACGCTGGCGGCGTGCCCGACCACCCGCTCGAACCGCTCGCGACGATGGACGGGGTGCCCGAGGCGGTCGCCGCGGCACGGACCGCGTGCGAGGAGCTGCGGTGGCACCGGGCGCTGCGGCGCACGTGGGCGGTCGCCCGCGTCGAGGCCGGGGTGCGGTGCGCGCACGCCGGAGCCGCGGTCGACGG
>CAUQTR010000189.1:0-4825 GCA_963521045.1 uncultured Actinotalea sp. | reverse complement strand
CAGTCCGGCAGCGCCTCGAGCGCCGCGCGGACCTTGAGCATCGTGCGCAGGTTGCGGTCGGTGATCCACGGCTTGTAGCGCGCCTTCGCACCGAGCTTGCTCTGGACGTCGTCGAGCGTGCCGCCGACGGGCGCCTGCCACGCCGCGGCCTCGGGGGCGAGCCGTGCACGCGGCGCGTCGGGCGCCGCCTCGGCGATCGCGGTGTCGAGCTCGTCGAGGCGCGCCGGGTCCGACGTGACGGTCACATAGGTGTGCAGCGCCGCGTCGTCGGGCGGGAACGGCACGGCGTCGAGGATCTCGGCGAGGCGCGACGCCGTGAGCACGACGACCCAGGCGTCGTACCCGAAACGCTCGCGGAGCGCGGCCTCCACCAGCGCCTTGAG
This sequence comes from uncultured Actinotalea sp., assembly GCA_963521045.1. Lineage (GTDB taxonomy): Bacteria > Actinomycetota > Actinomycetes > Actinomycetales > Cellulomonadaceae > Actinotalea. The sequence continues at coordinate 4,442 of CAUQTR010000189.1, read as the reverse complement.
CGCGGCCGCGTCGCCGTCGTAGCGGCACACGACGTTGCCGGAGGCGAGCAGCGTGGAGACGTCCGTGAGCGGCAGCGTCGCGAGGAGCGCGCGCAGGTCCGCGGAGCGGAGGGTGACCCCGCCGACGTTGACGCCCCGCAGGAAGACGGCGAACCTCATGCGCCCGGCCTCATGGACCCACTCTCTCGCGTCACCCGCCCCGTCCGCAGCGCGTGGGCGACGTCGGGGCGGCCGTTGCCCTCGGCGGTGCGGGCCGCCAGCTCCCAGTCGTAGGCGACCGTGCGCATCTCGGCCCGCCACCGGCCGCTCTCGTCGTCGACGACCGCGTAGCGGGCGTGGGGCGTCCCGGCCTCCATGACGTGCGGGTAGGGCGCGTCGTCGTCGTAGGCCGGCCACCCGACGCTGCCGGGGTTGACCACCAGGCCGCCGGCGGGCAGGCGCATCTCGCGCTGGAGGTGGGTGTGCCCGCAGAGCAGCAGCGGGCGGGCGGCCTGCTCGCCGAGCCGCTCGGTCACCTCCTCGACCGTGGCCGGACGCGCGCCGGTCGGCGCGACCGTCTCGAGCAGGTACACGAGGTCGTCGGTCGGCGAGCCGTGGAAGGCCAGCACCCCCGGGGCGGGCTCCACGGTCAACGGCAGGTCGGCGAGCCAGGCGCGGTGGCGGTCGGTGATCGTCCGGTGGGCCAGCCAGTCCGAACCGCCCGACGCGAGCCGCTCGACGGAGGTCGTGAGCACCTGGCGCTCGTGGTTGCCGCGGACGGTGGCCCAGCCGAGCTCGAGGAGCCGGTCGGCCGTCTCCCGCGGCTGGACCGCGCCGGACAGCAGGTCCCCCAGGTTCACCACCTGGTCGACCCGCTGCCCGGCGACGTCGGCGACGACGGCATCGAGCGCAGGCAGGTTCCCGTGGACGTCGGACACGACCGCGAGGCGCATCCGTGGAGGCTAGCGGGACCGACGTCCACGGGTCCTGCGTCCGAGGACGTCCCGCCTAGTCGAACCGGATCTGGTCGATCCAGACGCTCCCGCTGCCCCCGTGCCAGAAGCTCAGCGCGAGCTGGCCCGGGGCCGTGCTGCTGATCCCGTTGGCGGCGAGCGGGATGCGGATGTCCTGCGTCGTGGTGGTCACCACGGCACCGCCCCCGCCGCTCGTCGTGAACTGGCTCAGCCGCCGGGTCACCCCGCCGATCGACAGGTCGACGTGGTTCTGCTCGCCGCCCGCGCCGCCCCGCATCCGCAGCACGAGGACGGAGCGCGGGGCGACGTCCTGCTGGACGTCCGTGCCGAACCACCCGTTGTTCGCGTACTGCAGGCGCAGCTGCCCGCCGCTCACGACGCCGGCGCCCGAGCCGTTGGCGAACGAGTTCGCCCCGGTCCACCGGCCGAGGTCGTTCTGGCCGCTGCCCCAGGCGGGGGTGCCGTCGAAGTTGTCCACCACGAGGCTGCCGCCGGCGGGCGGGGTGCCGCCCACCGTGATCCCCGTCGCGAGGACGTTGAGGCCGGTCGCCGCGTCCCACGTGCCGGTGTTGGCGAGCCGGACGCTGTAGCGCGGGTCGGAGCGCAGGTTCGTGGCCTGGTCCGGGAGCCACAGCGCCAGCCGGTACGTGCCCGCCGGCACGTTCGCAGGGACGGTCACGCTCTGGGCGACGGTGACGGCCTGGCCGGACTCCCACGTCCGCGGGTCGGCCGCGAGCGGGATCGGGAACCGACCGCCCGGGCCGTCGAGCACGGCGAACACGGGCCGCGGGTTGATCACCGAGGCCCAGCCCGAGTTGGTGAGGCCGATGCTCAGCGCCATCGAGCCGCCGGGACTGACGTTCGTCGGGTACGTGGCCGACGTCAGACCGAGCCGGTACCCGAAGCTGCGCTGCATGGTCGTGAAGCAGCCCTCGTCGCGGTACCGCTGGATGACGGCCGGCTCGTAGTCGATGTTGAGCTCGCTGAAGTGCATGGCCGGCATCTCGGCCAGCGCCGTCTCGCAGTCGGCGCGCGTGGTGTCCACGATGTTGCACGTCTCGCCGCCGACGAAGCTCCGGACCCCGACGGTCGCGATGAGCGCCTTGTCGGCCTCCGGCGTGCTCCCGTCGCGCCCCCAGGTGCCCCAGTCGTCCGGGTCGGACGCGCCGTAGCAGTCCTGGTGGTTGCCGATCCGGGCGAACTCGGCGGCGGTGAGCCGGGACTGCATGAGCCGCACGTCGCTCGGGTAGCGCAGCGCCACCTGCTCGCTCGGGGCCGCGGCCAGGATGTCCTTGAGGATCCGGACCTTCCCGTCGGGGTTGGTGTCGTGCCCGTTCGTGGAGGTGTGCCACTCCCCCCACGCGCCGATGAAGCCGGCCTCGAGGTAGGCGATGACGTCGGCGTTCGCGGCCAGGACGGGCGCCAGCTGGTCGAGGTGGGTGGAGATCCAGGCCTCCGACGCGTCCGGCTCGGAGTCCGGGTACGGCCCGAAGTTGTAGGACGTGCGGAAGACGACCTTCGCGCCGTTGGCCCGCGCCGTCGCGAACCCGGCGGCCAGGCCGTCCAGCGTGGCCTGGTCGATCGCCGACGTGCGGAAGGCGTCCAGGCGCAGGTAGGTGTGCAGCAGCGTGATGCTGTTCGCGCTCCGGGCCTGCTGCACGTCGGCCGCGCTCAGCGCCATGATGTCGACGCGGTGGTGGAACCCCCGTTCGGGGTTCGGGAACACGCTCGAGTCCGCGGTGTAGGTCGTCGTGGCCGCCTGGGCGACCTGGGCCGTCCCGGGCACGACGAGGATCGCGACGAGCAGGGCCAGGACCGCGCCGGCGAGCGCGGACCTGCGGGTGCGTGGGCGTTCGGGATGCATGGGTCCTCCGATGAGCTGGCGTGCGGTGACCTGCGGTGGAGGCGCCCGCGGCACGGGCCGGACCGGCTCAGCCTTCCGGCCGGTCCCGCGCCGCGGGCGCGATCAGGGGGCGTCAGCCGTGGTGGTGACGGCCCGGGTGGACCCTCGTGCTGCCGAGGGTCAGCCAGCCGTCGCGGACGGAGTCCTGGGCGGCGTTGGCGAACCGGAGCGGGACGCCGCCCGCGAGCGGGTTCACCGGCGCGACGACGACGCTGTACCGGCCGGGCGCGACTCCCGCGAGGTCGAGCGTCGCGGTGAAGGTCCGCTCCTCGCCCACGGGGACGTCGGCCAGGCGCCAGTCCGTCGTGACGCGGTACGCCTCGGCGCCCGCCTCGTCGACGAGCGCGACGTCCGTCGGCCACTGCGCGTAGAACGGGGCGACGCCGTCGTTCGTCACCGTGATCCCGACGGACGCGTCGCCGGCGGCGGTGGCGCGCGGGACCAGCGCCTCGGTCACGCGGAACGAGTAGCCCAGGCTGCGCGCCGCGTCGATCGCCGTGCTGCGGTCGGGCTCAGGCAGGCCGCCGTCGGCGAACGCGGCGTGGTTGATGAGCCACGTCGCGTGCGTCTGCTCGACGCTGCCGGCGAAGTCGTTGTCGGCGCCGTTGCCCGTGTCCGGGCAGCCCGCGGGGGTGAAGATGCACCGCTGGAGCTCGGGCCGCAACTCGCCGCCGATCGAGCTCGTGCGCCACCGGTCGGCCGTGCCGTTGGCGTCCATGAGGTCCATGAAGTACCAGCCGAACGAGCTGCGCTTCGTCGAGAACGCGAATGAGTCGTCGTGGTAGCCGAGGTCGAGGTCGACGTTGAGCGGGGTCGGGTAGCGCACCTCGAGCTCGGTCGCGTCGAAGGCGTCGTCGAAGGCGACCATGATCTCGCGCTGGGTCTCGGCCGACGGCATCCAGTCGGGCGTCCCGTCGCCGTTGTAGGGGTAGGTGTGCCACTCGCCCCAGAAGCCGACGAGGCCCGCCTGGAGGTAGGCGATCCGCGGGTCGCCGTCGTACCGGGCGCCGAGCTCCTCGATGAACTGCGCCAGCGCCTCCCGCAGGGCCGGGTCGTCGTAGTCCGGCGAGAGGCTGAGCCCCGCGTTGCCGTAGTCGTCGTAGGTCCGCGTCTCCAGACCGCCGTCGAGCAGGTACTGGGGGATGCCCGGGTCCCTCTGGGGGTAGTCGAGGTAGAAGCGCATCGCGGTCTGGTGGCCGCGCGCGGCGATTTCGTCGAGCGACGTCTCGAGCACGGTCCAGTCGAACGTGTCGGGACCGGTCATCACGGCGTCGAGCGGGAAGTACGACCACTCCAGGGAGTGCGGGAAGGTGTCGTACTCGCCGGCGAAGGGGGCGAACCCCTTGAGCGGGTTGACCTCGGGCTCGGCCCCCGGCTCGAGCGCGCGCCACCGCGCCGAGGGGGAGGTCTCGCCCCACGGCGGCGAGGAGCCGCCACCCGCGACGGCGGGCGTCATGGTGGCCATGCCGAGAGCGGCGACGGCCGCCGAGGTCACGAGCAAGCGCTTCTTCATCGGAGCTCCTGAGTGGGTGTCGGGTGCTGCGGGTCGGGTGCTGCGGGTCGGGTGCTGCGGGTCGGGTGCTGCG
>CAUQTR010000188.1:0-4835 GCA_963521045.1 uncultured Actinotalea sp. | reverse complement strand
GGCGTCGCCGGCTACGAGGGCGCGCTGGCGCACGACCGCAGCCCGGCCGCGCTCGAGGCGGTGCGCGCGTACGTCGCATCCGTGGTGCGCCTGCACGCCGACCTCCGGGACCGCTACGAGGTCGCGGCGCCCGTGGTCACCCTGGGCGGCAGCGCCTACTTCGACCTCGTCGCCGAGGGTCTCGCCAGGCTCCGCGGCGACGGTCGGACCCGGCTCGTCCTGCGCTCCGGCGCCTACGTCACGCACGACGACGGCTTCTACGCGGGCATCTCGCCGCTCGGCCGCGCGCTGCCGGCGGGTGAGGCCGGGCTGGTCCCCGCGATGCGGGGACGGGCACGGGTCATCTCCCACCCGGAGCCCGGCCTCGCGCTGCTCGACGCCGGCAAGCGGGACCTGCCCTTCGACGAGGGCCTTCCCGTGTCCCTGGGCGTGCGCTCGACGGCGCCGGACGGGACCTGGGGGGCGCTGCGCGACCTGCCGGGCGCAACGGTCTCCGCGATGAACGACCAGCACACGTTCCTGCGCCTGGCGGACGGCGGCCGGATCGCGATCGGCGACGTCGTCGAGCTCGGGCTCTCGCACCCGTGCACGGCGTTCGACAAGTGGCGCCTCATCCCGGTGGTCGACTCGTGGGAGCAGGACGCCGTCGTCGTCGACCTGCTCGAGACGCACTTCTGAGCCCGCCGCGGCGGCACCGGCGGACGCCCGTGCGCGCCGTCAGTCCGTGATGGAGGCGTGGAACGTGTAGCGGTCGCCGCGGTACGCCTGGACGGTGTACTCGATGGGCCGGTTGTCCTGGTTGAAGGTCAGCTGGGTCGCCGAGAGGATCGGCACGGGACCCTCGATCTCGAGGAGCTCCCGCTCGTCGGACGTCGCGTTGCGGGCCTCGACCGAGTAGTCCGCGTAGCGCGGCACCTGCGGCGGGTCCGCCGCGCGGAGCAGCGCGTACAGGGACGTCCCGGAGAAGTCCGCGTCGGCGATCGCCGGCGCGATCGACAGCGGCAGCCGGTTGTGCTCGAGCGCGATCGCGAGGTCGTCGAGGTATCGGACCCGGCGCATCTCGAACAGCTCCACGCCCGGCGCCGTGCGCAGCAGGTCGGCCTCGCGCACCGTCGCCGGGCGGATCGCGGTCTCGAGCACGCGGCTGCGCATCCGCAGGCCGCGCTGGGTCGCGAGGTCCGCGAACCCCTGCACGTGGTCGCGGCCGAGGCGGCCCGCGCCCTCGAGCACACCCTGGGCGACGGCCCAGCCGCGTGCGGGCAGGGAGACCAGCACGCCCTGCGCCTTGAGCTCGTTGAGCGCCGCGCGGACGGTGACGCGCGAGACGCCGAAGCGCTCGACCAGCGCGCGCTCGGACGGCAACCGGGTGCCGCCGGCGCTCGGCTCGCGCAGGAGGTCGGCGCGGATGTCGTCGGCCAGCCGCTGGTAGAGCGGGCGCGCGTCGGCGCCGAAGAGCGGGCTCACCCCGTCGGATGCCATGGCAGGACCGTACCAGCGCAAGGTAGTACCAGTCACGTACCAGAACCATACTGTTGACAGACCAGTTGGTTCGGCCTACGGTCCGTTCCAGCCGCAGAGCCGCTGAGCGCAGAGGGAGAGCAGATGTCGACCGGAACCCGTGCCGTCCTGGAGTCGTGCAGGACGGGGGAGGAGATCGCGCAGCAGCCTCGCGTGTGGCGTGGCGTCGCCGCGGTCGTCGAGAGCCGGCGCGCCTCGCTCGACGCGTTCCTCGCGGATGCGCTGACCGACCCGTCGGCCGTCGTGGTCCTCACCGGTGCGGGCACGTCCGCGTACGTGGGTGAGCTCGTCGCCTCCGAGGTGCGCCGCGGCACCGGCCGCACCGTGGTGCCCGTGCCGACGACCGACGTCGTCGCCTCTCCGCACACCGCGCTGCCGGCGGACCGGCCCGTGCTGCTCGTCTCGTTCGCCCGCAGCGGCGACAGCCCCGAGTCGGTCGCGGCCGTCGAGCTCGCCGACCAGGTGACGGCGTCCGTCCGCCACCTCGTCATCACCTGCAACGCCGAGGGCCAGCTCGCCCGTGAGCTCGCCGGGCGTCCGGACGCGTTCGTCCTCACGCTGCCGCCCGAGGCCAACGACCGCGGCTTCGCGATGACGTCGTCCTTCACCGGCATGGCGCTCGCGACCCTGCTCGCCTTCGGCGCCTCGGTGGACGTCGAGGCCGTCGCCACCGCGGGCGAGGCGGTGCTGGGCTTCGCCGAGCGCGCGACGGCGGCCGTCGTGGACCTGCGCCCCCGTCGCCTGGTCTACCTCGGTTCCGCAGGCCTCCAGGGCCTGGCCCACGAGTCCGCGCTCAAGTGCCTCGAGCTCACGGCCGGGCGGGTCATCGCGCTCGGGGAGGCCTCCATGGCCTTCCGGCACGGCCCCAAGTCGGCGCTCGACGCCGAGACGGTCGCGATCGTCTACCTCTCGGGCGACCCCTACACCCGCAGGTACGACGTCGACATCGCGCGCGAGCTCTCCGCGTCGCTGGGCCCCGACCGGGTCGTCGTGGTCGACGGCGGCGAGGACGACCCCGCGGTGGTGGGCCTGCCGGCCGTGCGGTGGCCGGTCCCCGGCGTCGCGGGGCTGCCCGACGCCGCGTGGGGCCTGGCCGCCGTGGTCCTCGCGCAGACGCTCGGGCTCACCGCGTCGCTCGCGGAGGGCCTCACGCCGGACAACCCGTTCCCGGGCGGCGAGGTCAACCGCGTCGTGCAGGGCGTCGTCATCCACCCCTACCCGACGGAGAGCTGACATGTACCTCGGGGTCGACGGCGGCGGCACCAAGACCGCGTTCAGCCTGCTCGACGGCGACGGCCGCGTCGTCGCCGAGCGGCAGGAGCCGAGCATGTACTACTTCGCCGAGGGCATCGACCTCGTCGAGCGCGTGCTCCGCGACGGCGTGCGCGAGGTGTGCGACGCGGCGGGGATCGCCCCCGACGCGATCACGCACGCGTTCGTCGGCATCCCCTGCTACGGCGAGGTCAGCGCCGACGTCCCCGAGCTCGACGCGATCCCCGCGCGGGTGCTCGGCAGCGACCGCTACGCGTGCGGCAACGACATGGTGTGCGGCTGGGCCGGCTCGCTCGGCGGCGGGGACGGCATCAACGTCGTCTCCGGCACCGGCTCGATCGCCTACGGCGAGCGCGGCGGTGCATCGTGGCGTGCGGGCGGCTGGGGCGAGCTGTTCGGTGACGAGGGCTCGGGCTACTGGGTCGCGATCCAGGGCCTCAACGCCTTCAGCCGGATGGGCGACGGGCGCCTGCCCGCCGGACCGCTGCTGGAGACCGTCCGCGACGCGCTCGACCTGCGCGCGGACCTCGACGTCGTCGACATCGTGCTCAACCGCTGGCACGGCGACCGCGCGAAGATCGCCGCGGTGAGCCGTGCGGTCGGGGCGGCCGCCGACCGGGGCGACACCGCCTCCCTCGAGATCCTGCGCGCGGCCGGGCGCGAGCTCGCCGCGCTGGTCGACGTCATCGCCGACGCCCTCGGGTACGCGGACGGCGAGGACGTGCCCGTCTCCTACTCCGGCGGCATGTTCACCTCGCCGCAGGTGCTCGCGTCCTTCACCGAGCACGTCGCCGCGGGACCGCGCGCCTACGACCTGCGCGCCCCGCTCCTGCCGCCGCACGTGGGTGCCGCCCTGTACGCCGCACGCCTCGCGGGGCACCGGTTCGACGCCGACCAGCTCGCGCACCTGCAGCACGCTGTGCCCGATGTGGCCGCGGTGCCCACAGTGCCCGCCGTGCCCGCCGTGCCCACCCCCTAGACCTTCCCGCTCAGCCACCCCCGAAAGAAGGTTCCCCCCATGAGCTCCATCGGCAGCGCTGCCGCGGCTCGCCGCGGTACCAGCTGGATCCCGTACGCCGCGCTCCTCGTCCTGTTCTGGGGGGTGTGGGGCGCCTTCTCGAGCCAGCCGACCACCCGGTACGGCTACCCGGACGAGATGGTCTACGTCGTCTGGGCGTTCACCATGCTCATCCCCGCCTACTTCTCGCTGCGCGGGAAGAAGTTCGACCGTCGCGGCGTCGCGATGAAGTACGGCCTGCTCATCGGCCTCACGGGCGCGGGTGGCCAGCTGCTGCTCTTCAAGGCCCTGACGATGGGCCCGGCGTACATCATCTTCCCGATCATCGCGCTGTCCCCGGCGATCACCGTGATCATGGCGCTCATCGCGCTGCGGGAGCGGATCAACAAGGTGGCCGCGCTCGGAGTCGCGCTCGCCCTGCTCGCGATCGTCGCCTTCTCGATCTCGTCCGGCGACGACGAGCTCACGGCCGGTCCGTACCTGCTGCTCGCGGTGCTCATCTGCGCCGCCTGGGGCGTGCAGGCCTACTTCATGCGCAAGGCCGCGACCGTGGGCGTCAACGACGCCACGACCTTCGGCTGGATGACGATCTCGGGCCTCCTGCTCGTGCCCGTCGCGATCCTCATGATGGGCGGTCTGCCGGGCGGCTTCCCGTGGCAGGCGCCGGCGCTCGCCGCGGGCACCCAGGTGCTCAACGCGGTCGGCGCGCTGTTCCTCGTCATGGCCCTGAGCCGCGGCAAGGCCTCGATCGTGGCGCCGGTGACCAACGCCCTCGCGCCGGTGCTCACGATCATCCTGTCGCTGATCATCTACCAGACGCTGCCGTCGAGCTTCCAGACGATCGGCATCGTCCTGGCTCTCATCGGGTCGACCCTCATGGTCTACGCGGACGAGAAGCGCGGCGAGGAGCTCACCACGGGTGCCGTCGCCGACGTCCCCGGCGCGGCAGCACCGACTCCGGCGTCGCGGCCCGACGCCCGGTGACGGAGGACCCCACGACCCGGCCGTCCGGCGCCCCCACGGGGGT